>JAVJVN010000021.1 GCA_040221055.1 Rhodothermales bacterium
GGGCCTTTCTCCTGCCCCCCGCCCCACATTCGTTTCAGGCAGGTTGAGCCGCCTGACAGGGGCCGTCTCGTCCAAAAACACATGAAGCAAAACTCTCGGATCCCCCGTATGTTGGGCCCACTCTCACTCCGAGCGCATGTCCAATTCCAATGACCTCCTGAGGCGCGACCGGTCTCATCCCAATCTCATCCTGTTCGCGTTGTGGCTGATGGTCTTCTCAGCCAGCAGCCAGGTCATCATCATCGCGCCCATCCTGCCCCGCATCGGGGAAGCGCTGAACATTGCGGAATCCCTCCAGGGCTGGCTCATCACCTCCTATGCCGTTGCGCTGAGTGTTTTCGCGCTCATCGTGGGGCCCATATCGGACAAGGTGGGGCGCCGGAAAGTCCTGATTGCCGGGTGTGCCTCCATGGCCGTGGCCCTCTGGCTGCATGCCGTGGCCGACAGTTTCTTTTCCCTCCTGGTCGTGCGCGCAGCCGCGGGTGCCGCCGGCGGCATGTTGAGCGGTGCGGCGGTTTCGTATGTCGGGGATTACTTCCCCTACAACAAGCGGGGCTGGGCCAACGGATGGGTCATGAGCGGCGTCGCGTTCGGGCAGATCATCGGGATTCCGGTGGGTACCGTCCTCGCGGACCAATTCGGATTCCGGGCGGCGTTCCTGATGTTCGCGGGCAGCATGACGTTGACCACGTTGCTTATATGGGGTTTCGTACCCCAACCGGATGTGGAGCGGGACACCGGGCGATTGACGCTGGCCAAGGCCATTGCCACGTACCGGGAATTGCTGTCCCGGAGGGTAGTCGTATCGGCCTCGGCGACGTACTTCCTGATGTTTTTCTCCATCGGTCTTTACGTGATCTATCTGCCCACCTGGCTTGAGCAGACGCTGGAAGTGTCCGGAACCGCCATTGCCTCGTTGTTCTTCGTGGGTGGCGTTGCGACCGTTATTGCTGGCCCGGCTGCCGGCAAGCTTTCGGACCGGATTGGTCGCAAGCCCCTGATTGTCGGCTCCTGTCTGGGATTGGCCGTGGCCATGATCCTGACCACGTACGTCATCACCTCCATGTGGGTGGCGTACATCCTGTTCGGCGGGACCATGATCATGATTGCCATGCGCATGAGCCCATTGCAGAGCCTGATGACGGCGCTCGTGGAAGACCGGCGCAGGGGGGCCCTGCTCAGTCTGGCGGTCTCCATTGGCCAGGTCGGGATCGGAATCGGCGGGGCGGTTGCCGGGATGGCGTACACCCGGTACGGCTACATCAGCAACACCATGGTCGGTGCGGTATCCATCCTGGGCATGGCGTGGCTGGTCCAGCGTGCGCTGCCGGAGCCGAAGGAAGACGATTTCAAGCCCAAAGGCGAAGCGGCCGATCCGGAAGGTGCCGAACCGGCCGCTGCCCGGGTAGTCTGACGAGTCCTGTCTAGGAATTCATTACCACGAGGAACTCGTCGTTCTTCTTCGTGCCGCGCATCTTGTCGAGCAGCCAGCTCATGGCATCGACCGGCGCCATGTCCGCAAGCATCTTCCGGAGAATCCAGATCCGCTGCAGCTTGGCTTCCGGTATGAGCAGTTCTTCGCGGCGTGTGCCCGACTTGACCACATGGATGGCCGGGAAAATGCGTCGGTTGGCCAGTTCGCGGTCCAGCACGATTTCCGAGTTGCCGGTGCCCTTGAATTCCTCGAAGATGACCTCGTCCATACGGCTTCCGGTATCGATGAGGGCTGTGCCGATGATGGTCAGCGATCCGCCCTCTTCAATATTCCGGGCGGCGCCGAAGAACCGCTTCGGTCCGCGCAGGGCGCCCGCTTCCATACCGCCCGACATGGTCTTGCCGGTGTTGGGCGCGCAGGCGTTGGCCGCACGCGCCAGACGGGTGATGGAGTCGAGCAGGATGACCACGTCCTTGCCGGCCTCAACCAGACGCTTGGCCTTGTTGAGCACGATTTCGGCCACTTCAATGTGCCGTTCCGGTTCCTGGTCGAAGGTCGATGCGATGACCTCGGCGTCCACGTGCCGGCGCATGTCCGTCACTTCCTCCGGCCGCTCGTCCACCAAGAGGATGATGAGCACACATTCCGGATGATTCGTCGTGATGGCGTTGGCAATCTTCTGCAGGATGATGGTCTTGCCCGTCTTGGGCTGCGCCACGATGAGGGCACGCTGGCCCTTTCCGATGGGCGAGAAGAGGTCCATGATGCGCGTGGTGTACTCACCCGGCAACGTTTCGAGGTTCAACTGCTCTTCCGGATAGTACGGCGTGAGGTAGTCGAAGCTCGGGCGCTCGTCCAGTTCACCCGGCACGCGGCCGTTGATGTTGTTGACCTGGATGAGTGCGAAATACCGCTCGCCTTCCTTGGGCGGGCGGACTTCGCCGTCCACCGTATCGCCCATCCGGAGCGAGAATTTCTTGATCTGCGAGGGCGACACGTAGATATCGTCCGGGCTGGGCAGGTAGTTGTACTCGGCGCTGCGCATGAAGCCGTATCCGTCGGGCAGGATTTCCAGGACGCCGATCTTGTTGATCATGGCGGCCAGGTCGACCTCGCTCGGGTCGTATTCCTGCATGTAGGGCGGGGCCTCGGCGTAAACGCGCTGATGCCGTTCCTCCCGGCTCTCGCGGTTGCGGCCACCCTGGTCGCGGTCACGGTCACGGCCGCGGTTGCGACCCCGGTTCCGGCGATCATCGTCGCGCTGGTTGCCGCGATTGTCGTTGCGGTCACGGTCGCGGTTTCCGCCGCCACTGCCCGAGTCGTCGCGACGGCTGCTGCGGTTGTCGTTTCCACCACGGTTGTCGTTGGCGCTGCCGCGGTTGTCATCCCGGCCGCGGCTCTCATTGCGGGTATCGTTTCCACCACGGTTGTCGTTGCGGTTGTCGCGTCCGCGACCGCGTCCACGCCCCCGGCCCCGGCCACGCCGGTCATTCTGGTCGGACGAGCCCTGAGAACCCTGGTTTTGATTCTGGCTGTCGCCCTGACTCTGGCGCTGACTCTGGTTCTGGTTCGAATCGTTCCGGTCCTGGCTTCCGCCCCGGTCGTCGCCTTGACTGCGTGCGTCGTCGCTGCGGCCCCGGTCTTCATTTCCGGAAGTGGCAGAAGAAGAGGAGGAGTCCTTGTCTCCCCGGCGGCGTCCCCGGCCGCGCTTTTCGTCGCGGGAATCACTGCGGGAATCACTGCGGGAGCTGTCGCGGGAGTCGTCACGGGATTTTTCAGACCCCGAATCCTGCGACTTGGCATCGGCCTCTTTCGATCCGCGGCCCCGCTTGGGCCGGGACTCCTTGTCGGGGCGGGAGGACTTTTCGCGCTGGCTCTTCGGAAGCGACTCGCTGTCGCGGGGCTGGGCTTCCTGGTCTTCGTCGCTGCGCTTGGCGCGTCCGGCCAGTTTTTCGGCGCGGGCTTCGAGAATGGCGTAAATCAGGTCCTGTTTGCGCAGGTTGGACATGCCGCCAAGGTTCATTTTCTTGGCAATATCCTTCAGCTCAGGAAGCTTCTTGTCCTGCAACTCGGCAATATTCATAGTGTGTCTGGAGAGGTGACCATCGGGCAGATGTAGATGTGCCCAGGGCGTACGTGGACTGCAATCAGGGTGCAGACAGGGTCAGGGTAAAGGAACGGTTGTGGTTTCGTCGGCAGACAGGGGGTCTACGGGCGGCACAAGACGGGGCCCTCAAAAGGAAATATCGCCCTGGATAGGAAATCGATGGGGATATCGGGCCCGAGCGGGTAATGAATTCAAACCCCGCAACCGTCTGAATATAACCCATAACGGAATGAAATCCAGAAGGATGCCTTCGTCACGCAAAAACAAGCAGAATTCCGGGCGTATTTACGGACCGGGTGGTCGTCCTGCGGTCCATTTACTCGTCCAGAACAGCATCGAGGGCCGCGGCTGCAACGTCATGCGATCCGATGAACAGCGCATTCCGGCCCTCCCTGCGTGCGCGCTGAACCGCGTGGGCTACCGATGGGAGCGGTTCTGCCCGCAGTGCCAAATCCGATGCCAGTGCCTCTGCACTCCGTCCTCGGCTTCCTTGGGTCGGCACCGTCCAGACCGCGTCGACACCGAATTCTGCCAGGACGCGACCCACGCCGGCAGCGTCCTTGTCGCCCAACATGCCGATGACGACCGTGTACGCGTGCGGGCCGTCCATGGCTGCCAAACCTGCCAACGCGGTGGCAATGGCCTCCGGATTGTGTCCGATGTCCACCACGAATCGGGGCCGTTCGGACAGGACTTCCAGCCGGGCGCGCAGGCCGGACAATGCGCGGACGGAGGCCAATCCCTCGCGGACCGCCGGCGCGTGCGGGTCCAGGGCTTGCATGAGCGCGAGCGCAACGCGGGCATTGCCGCGTTGGTGGGCACCGGGCAGGTCCACGATCACATCGTCCGGAAGGGCCACGCCCGGCGCATGGATGACGTCAGCTCCGATGGTGCGGGCCACATCTTCGATGGCACGGAGGGCTTCGGCGGGCATTGCGCCCACGATCAGCGGGCGTCCGGGCTTCGCGATGCCGGCTTTTTCGCGCGCAATATCCGGGAGCGTGTGCCCCAGGAGGTCCATGTGGTCGAACCCGATGCTCACGATGGCCGAAGCCTCGGCGTCCAGGATGTTGGTGGCATCGAGCCGGCCGCCGAGCCCGACTTCCACCACGGCTACATCCACCCCTTCGTGCGCAAACCAGGCGAGGGAAAACGCGACGGTGGCCTCGAAAAAGCTCGGGGAAATCCGGTCCAGGTCCTCCGCGTGCCGCTCGGCCATGGCGTCAAGCCATTCCGCAGGGGCCGCACGGCCGTCCACCCGCATCCGTTCGGTAATGTGCCGCAAGTGCGGCGACGTGTGCAATCCGGCACGGTGGCCCGATGCCGTCAGGAGCGCACTCAGCATGGCCGCGACCGAACCCTTGCCGTTCGTGCCGGCAACCAGCACGGTGCGGAACGTCCGCTCCGGGTGGCCGAGGGCGTCGAGCAGGGCGGCTATCCGGTCGAATCCCGGCTTGAGCGCCACGCTGCCGTCCGTGGCGAATCTGGGCAGTGCCAGCAGACGGTCTGTTCCGGTCGCAGCGCGGGGGTTCATGGCGCGTCCGGGTCCGCCCCGTCCTCCAGCCAGGTCAGCGTGCGATGGTCGCCGCTGGCGTGGGCTATCCGCACGACATGCGTCCCTTCGGGGAGCAGGCCCCGGGCGCGCTCCGGCCACTCCACCAGACAGATTCCGTCGCCCAGGAAATAATCCTCCAGACCGGCACGACGGGCATCGGCCTCGTCTTCCAGTCGGTACAAATCAATGTGGTACACCGGAATACGAGCTTCGTACTCGTGAGCGATCGTGAAGGTCGGACTGGACACATCGCCAGCGTCACCGCCGAGCCCCTCCACCACGCCCGCCACGAACTGGGTCTTCCCGGCGCCCAGGTCCCCCTCGAGCGCAACCACATCACCGGGCTCCAGGAGCACTGCGAACGCGGCGCCGAGCGCCCGCGTGTCGGAGGCGGAGTCGGACGCGGCCGAACGGGTCCGGGTGGGGAAGGGCAGGGCATTCACGGGAAAAAACCAGGTTCAGGATTTCGGGCGGCGCACCAAGGCCGCGGTTCAGGATTTCAGTCGGCTTGCGACGGCCGAGTCAAGACTTGGGTCGGAGCGTGATCACCGGCAGCAACATCTCCTCGAGCGATACCCCGCCGTGCTGCATGGTGTCCTTGTACTTGTTGACGTAGTAATTGTAATTCGTAGGGTATACGAAATAGTAGTTTTCCTTCGCGATGATGTAGTTCGTCTGCGCATTTTCCCGGGGCAGCCCGTACGTCTCGGGGTCTTTCACGAAAATGGCGTGGCGCCCGTCGCATTTCAGATTGCGGCCATACTTGTAGCGGAGCGCCGTGGACGTTTCGCGGTCCCCGATGGCCTTGGTCGGTTTCAGGCTGCGGACAATGCCGTGGTCGGTCGTGATGACAATGGTGCAGTCCTCCTCGGCCAGTTGCTGGAAGGCCTGGAACAGCCAGGAGTGCTCGAACCACGTGCGCGTAAGCGCCCGGTAGGCCCGTTCGTCGGGGGCCAGTTCCTTCAGCACGTCCGAATCGGAGCGGCTGTGGGCCAGGATGTCCACGAAATTGACGACCACCGCGCTGAGATCGCTCTGCAGCAGATCATGCACGGACGTCAGGAATTCACGCCCGTCCTGCGAGGAAATCACCTTCCGGTAGGACACCCGGTCCGTACGGTGGCGTCGCTTCAACTGATCGACCAGGAACTCCTCCTCGTTCCGGTTGCGACTGTGCTCATCGTCCTCGCCGTCGGCCCAGATCCGGGGGTATTTCGCAGCCAGATCCACCGGCAACAACCCCGAGAAGATGGCATTCCGCGAGAACGGAGTGGCCGTCGGCAGGATGCCGTAATGGAATTTTTTCTCCATTGAGAAGAGTGGTGACAGCAACCGCTCGAACTCCAGCCACTGATCGTAGCGCATACAGTCGATCACGAAGAAAATGACCGGCCGTTTACCCGTCATGCGGGGCAGCACGAATGTGGGTACGATTTCGTGGGACAGGACGGGCCGATCTTTTCCGGCGGCCAGGTTCTTGTTGCCAATCCAGTCCGGGTAAACGGACTCTATCCAACTGGAAAAAACGCGGTTGGACTCGGCATACTGGTCTTCCAGCACCTGCCGGACCCCCTCATCGGAGCCCAACTCCAGATCGTACCGCAGCAGCTTCTCGTACAGCTCCACCCACTCCTCGTGGTCCAGATCGCCCGCGAGCGCGGCCGTGATTTCGCCGAACGACTGCAGATAGGACTGCGATGCGCGCTCCGTCTGCAGACGGGCATGATCCAGCAGCCGCTTGCACGTCAGGAGTACCTGCGACGGGTTCACGGGCTTCGTGAGGTAGTCCGAAATCTTGCCCCCGAGGGCCTCCTCCATTATCCGCTCCTCCTCGCTTTTGGTCACCATCACGACCGGCACGTTCGGGGCGATCGCCTTGATTTCATCGAGTGCATCGAGCCCGCCGCGGCCCGGCATCTGCTCGTCCAACAGGACGACGTCGAAGGGGCGCTCGCGCATCTTCTCGATGGCATCCAGCCCGTTGGTTACGCTCGTGACCTCGTATCCCTTGGATTCCAGGAAGAGGATGTGGGGCTTGAGGAGATCGATTTCGTCATCCGCCCAGAGGATTCGTGAAGGACCGGCCATCGTTGTTCAATCAGTGAAGTTGGGAAAAACGGTAGCGGTTGGGCGGGACGGGGCTCCGGATGGGTTCAGGGGATGCGCGTGCAAGGCGTTCAGCAGCTTCCTGTTACCCGGTTCCGCGCGCAAAGGTTCACCGGCACACCGGTAAACAAGATGCGCCGAGGGTCGTTCAACCCGTCAGTGCACACCTATTCCACCCCGAGACCATGAAAGACCGCATACTTGCCGCCGTAAACGATCAGATCCAGGCCGAATTCCAGTCCGCCTGGTACTACCTGGCCATGTCGGCCCGCTTCGAGGAGATCAAGATGCCCGGAGCCGCGTCGTGGATGCGCATGCAGTGGGAAGAAGAGACGGCGCACGCCATGAAGCTGTTCGACCACCTGGTCCGGCGCGGCGCATCGCCGAAGCTGTCGGCCCTCGACGAGCCGAAGGTCATCTTTACGACGCCCATGGAGGCCTTCGAGAAGGTGCTCAAGCACGAGCAGCACGTCACGAAACTCATCCATGACCTGTACGAAGTGGCCGTGGACGAGCGCGACTACGCCCTGCAGACACTCCTGCACTGGTTCATCGACGAGCAGGTGGAAGAGGAGGAGGCCGCCGAGGCCATCATTGACAGCCTCCGCCTGGCCGGCGATTCCGGACAGGGTTTGCTCATGATTGACCGCGAGCTCGGATCCCGCTCGCCCGGCGCATCGGAAGCCTGAGCCGGTCGGAGGCCTGATTTTTCAACCATCCGTGTGAAGAGACGGTGCATTTGCTCGCGCATCAACCATATGGTTGAAACAAATGGTTGACCCTCGCGATAGGCCGCCGCATGGGAAACGAAACCACACAGGCGGAACAGGCCATCTTCGATGCGGCCCTCACCGAGTTCGCGGCGCGCGGCAAGGACGGCGCGCGCATGCAGGACATTGCGGACCGGGCGGGCATGAACAAGGCCATGCTGCACTACTACTACCGCTCCAAGGACAAACTTTATGAGGCCGTGCTGGCCCACGTCCTGGGCGGGTTCATGGGGGAGGTGTCCTCGTCCATGGATATCGATGCGCCCTTTCCGGAGCAGCTCCGGACCATGATTGCCACGTACACGCGCATGCACTACCGGCAGCCGGACGTGTGCAAGTTGTGGCTGCACGAGAACCTGAACGGCGCCCCCGTGGCGCGCGACCTGCTGGCCAACCGGGGCGGCGCCTTCAATGCGCCCCGCAAGGCCTTTGCCTGGATTGAGGCCGCCGTCGAGCGCGGCGACATCCGTCCGGTGGATCCGCTCCAGTTCATGTTCACGTTCATCGGGGCGGTTGTGATTTTCCTGATTTCCCGTTCCACGCTCTCGCTCTACCGCCCGGACCTGCTGGACCCCGATCCGGTCGTGCGCGAGCAGCTCATTGAGGAACGGATTGACCACCTTTTCAACCTCTTCTACCATGGATTGCAACCCAGGTAAACGGATAAGAGCGGGGCTTGTGTTTTCCGGGATGATTTTTCTCGGGGGATGCGCGGCGATGCCCTCGCTCACGCCCACCGCCGAGCCACCCCCATCACTGCCCGAGGCTTTCGATGCGCCGAGCGGCACCCTACAAGGTGAGGCTGCAGGTATTGCCGCCAATTCGGAGGCTGAACGGGCCTCTGTCCGCTGGTGGGATGCGCTCGGCGATGAGGGTCTCTCGGCCGTTGTCGACTCGGCCTTGGCCGCCAACCTGGATCTCCGGATGGCCGCCGAACGCGTGCTCGAAGTCCAGAACCAGTTCCGCATGGCCCGGTCGGCCCGGCTGCCCGGTGTGCAGGGCAGTGTGGAGGGAGGGCGCCAGAACACGCCCACCAATACGGGGGCCACGGGACGCTTCTCCGAATCCATTCCGGGTTTTCCGGACCGCTTCGACGTGACCAACTGGTCGGCATCGCTCGGCCTGGCGTGGGAGCTGGACGTATGGGGCCGGGTACGGGCTTCGAGCGAGGCCGCCAAGGCCCAGTGGGTCGCGACGCTGGCAGACGCCGAGGCCGTCCGGATGGGCGTGATATCGGAAGCCATCGGGACGTGGGCGCGCCTCCGGGATCTGGATGCGCAGAATGCCCTGGCTGACAGCCAGTTGGGACTGCTCGAGGAGCGGGCCGGGCTGACGCGCTCGCGCTACGAGCGCGGGCTTATTACCAGTTTCGAGTACTACGCCGTGCAACAGGCCCTGGATGACGCGCGCGCAGCCCGGCCCGCCCTGCGGACCGCCAAGTACGACGCGGCGTCCCGGTTGGGGCTGCTGATGGGTGGCGCTGGAGCGCCGGACTGGGCGGAGGGCCTGACGGCCGAAGCCACGCCCACCGCCGAGTCCGCTCTGGCCCTGCCCGCAGTGCTCCCGTCGGAGCTGCTACTCCGCCGGCCCGACCTCCTGGCGTCGGCGGCGCGGCTGGAAGCGGCCCGTCAACAGGTAGGGGTGGCCCGCGCCGACCAATTCCCACGCTTTTCCCTGACGGCCTCCGCCGGTACGCAGAGCAGTGAACTGGCGGACCTGGTGCAGACGTCGCAGCGGTTCTGGCTGTTCGGTGGATCGCTCACCGGACCGGTATTCCAGAGCGGCGCACGTCGCGCGGCCGCCCGGGCCGCATGGAACCGGTACGAACAGGCCGCGCTGGCCCATGAGAAAGCCGTTTTGACGGCCTTCCGCGAGGTATCGGTGGCGCTGCGGACCCTGGAAGCCGAGCACGAGCGGCTGGACGCCGCCCTGGCTGCGGCCGGGAATGCGCGCGCATCCCACGAACTCCAACTGGACCGCTATGTGCGCGGGGTGGGTCCGTATGTGGCCCTCCTCGACGCGCATCTGAACAAAGTCCGGGCCGAAGCGGCCCTCTCGGCAGCCCGCCGCGACGTGCTTCTGGCCCGGCTCACCCTGCATCGCGCCCTGGGCGGCGCCTGGACCGTAACATCCCAACAGGAAGCATCATGAATGTACCCTCTTTCCTGAAAGGCCTCGGCATCCTCGCCATCGGCGTGATCGGCCTGATCCTCTTCATTGTCATGCGGCCTGATCCGGCCACCGAAGAACCCGCCGAATTCGCACCGGTCGTGGAATTCCTCACCGCCGAGCCCACCTCGGACGCGGTATACCTCCAGGCCACCGGGTCGGTCGCGGCCCGGCGGGACGTAGCGCTGGCCGCTGAAGTCCCCGGGACCGTGGTGTGGACGCACCCGTCCTTCGCCGCCGGCGGCGCCTTCCGCGCGGGCGATGTGCTCATTCGCCTGGACAGCACCGACTTCCGGAATGCGGTGGTCATGGCGGAGGCCGAGCTCACCCAGCGCACCTTCGAGGCCCTCCTGGCCGCCGAGGAGGCCGAGATTGCCCGTGCCGACTGGGAGCGCCTGGTGGCCCGCAACGCCGACGTGGAAGCCCCGGAGGACACCGAATTGGGATCGCTGCTGTTCCGGGAGCCGCAGCTGAAACTGGCTGAAGCCGCCCGCCGGGCCGCGCAGGCCCGACTGGAAGATGCCCGCAAACGGTTGTCGCGCAGCGTCATCCGGGCGCCGTTCGAGGGGCGCATCCGCCAGGCGAACGTGAATCTCGGGTCCTATGTGGCCCCCGGCATGGTGGTGGCTACCTACTTCAGCACCGACGTGGCCGAGATCAGCGTTCCGGTGTCCGCCCGGGACGTGGCGCTCTTCGACAACCTGGACGGCCTCGTGCGCGACCGGGCGCCCGCCACGGTGCGCAGCGGCGCCGCCGAGTGGCCGGCCCGCGTGGTCCGCACGTCCGGGGCCATCAATCCCCAGACGCGCATGATGGACATCGTCCTGTCCGTGGACCGGCCCTACGCCACCACGCCGCCGCTGCGTGTGGGTACGTTCGTGGATGTGGCCATTCCGGCCCGCACTCCGGACGCCTGGTATCGTCTGCCGGTGGAGCTGCTGCGTGAGGACGGCACCGTCTGGTTGTTCGAGGACGGTACGTTGCGCATTCGAAGCGTCCAGGTCCTGACCGAACAGGACGGCCACGCGGTCGTCACGGGCGGCCTGTCGCCCGGTGATCGCATCATCCGGACGAACCTGGCCGTGGTCACCGACGGGATGTCGGTCCGGACCACCGACTCCGCATCCACTCCGAATACGGAAAACTGAGGCAAAACCATGAATGGACCAGTTTCGGAAGAGCCGGAGGCCAAGGGACCCATCGCATGGATGGCCCGGAACTCCGTGGCCGCCAACCTGCTCATGTTGTTCCTGGTGCTGGTGGGCTTCATCAGCGTATCGAGCATCGTGCAGGAAGTGTTTCCCGAGGCGAGCCTGGACACCATTGAGGTGCGCGTGGCGTGGCCGGGCGCATCCCCCTCGGAAATCGAGGACGGGATTATCCTGCGCGTCGAGGAGCAGCTCGAGGGCATTGAGGGCATCAAGCGGATATCGGCCATTGCGGCTGAGAACGTCGGCATCGTGAACGTGCAGCTGCGCCTGGGTGCCGACGCCTCGCGGGTGCTGGACGACGTGAAGGCCGAGGTCGACCGGATTACCACGTTCCCGGTGGATGCCGAGGAGCCGCAGATCCAGGAAATGACCACCCGCCGGCAGGCCATCCAGTTGGCGCTTTATGGCGATGCCTCCGAGCGCACGCTCAAGGAGCTGGCCGCGCGCATGAAGGACGACCTGGGAGCGACGGCCGGGATTTCCTACATCAGCATCACGGGCGTCCGGGACTACGAAATCGCCATCGAGGTGCCCGAGCAGAACCTGCGCGCCTACGGACTGTCGCTCGACGCTGTGACCATGGCCGTGCGCCGGGGCAGTCTGGACCTCCCCGGCGGGGCCATCGAGACGAGCAATGAGGAAATCCTGGTCCGGACGACGGGCCAGAACTATACCGCCCGCGACTTCCGGGACATCATCGTGCTGGCGCGACCCGACGGATCGACGGTCCGCCTGGGGGACATCGCGCTGGTCCGGGACGGGTTCGAGGAGTCGGACCTGATAACCCGGTTCGACGGGCAGCCGGCCGCCCTCATGTCCATCTACCGGACCGCCGATGAGCGCGTGCTGGATATCGTGGAAGCGGTCTACGCCTATGTGGAAACGGCACCCCTGCCCTCCGGCGTGGACGTGGCCATCTGGCAGGATGAAGCCAAGTTGCTCAAGAGCCGTTACGAGCTCATGCTCAAGAACGGCGCCATGGGGCTCATCCTGGTCATCCTGGCGCTCGGTCTGTTCATGAACTCGCGTCTGGCCTTCTGGGTGTCGGCCGGCATTTTCATCTCGTTCCTCGGGACATTCGCCGTCATGCTCATGCTGGGGGCGTCCATCAACCTGATTTCACTGGTGGCCTTCATCCTGGCGCTCGGGATTGTGGTGGACGATGCGATCGTCATCGGCGAGAACGTGTTTGCCGAGCAGGAGGCGGGGCGGAGCCCGGTGGATGCGGCGGTCGTGGGATCGACCCGTCTGGCGCGGCCCGTGACGTTCGCCGTGCTCACCACCATTGCGGCCTTTTCGCCCCTCTTGTTCATTCCGGGGGTCATCGGCAAGTTCATGCAGCAGCTGCCCGTGGTCATCATCACGGTGCTGGCCATTTCGCTCGTGGAGTCGCTCTTCATCCTGCCCGCCCACCTGTCGCACGTGAAAGCGCTCCGGACGGCCGGCAAGAAAGGCGTGGGTGGCGCCATAGACCGGGTACAGAATCGCGTGTCCGACTTCCTGAACTGGAATGTGGAAAACCTGCTGGTGCCCACGCTGCATTTCGTGACGCGGAACTGGGGACTCGTCATCCTGGGCGGCATCACGACGGTGCTCCTGAGCATCGGGCTCGTGGCCGGGGGTCTGGTGAACTTCGTGTTCTTCCCGGACATCGAGGGCGAGAACGTGATTGCCCGGATTGAAATGAAGGAAGGCACGCAGGCCGAGCAGACCCAGGCCGTGGCCGCCATCGTGGAGCAAAAGGGCCGCGAAGTCATTGAGCGCATGCAGGAGGAGTTGCCCGAGTCACATCCCGCGTTGGCCAAGCACGTGTTTTCCGTCGTGGGCACCCAGCCCTCCATTGCCAACGCGCCGGGCGGGGCCGGGACCGGCCTGACCGAGCCGACGAAAGCCGAAGTCAATTTCGAACTCCTGGAGTCCGAGAACCGGGACATTCCGGCGGCGCGCATTGAAAGCGCCTGGCGGGAGGCGGCAGCCGACATTCCGGGCGTGAAGTCGGTGGCGTTCCAGTCCTCCATCTTCACGCTCGGCAAGGCCATCCAGATTGAGGCCTCGGCGGCGGATGCCGATGTCCTGAACGCTGCCGTGGACGACCTGAAGCGGGAAATCGCCCGCTTTTCGGGCACAGTGGAAATCCAGGACGATCGCCAGCTCGGCAAGCGCGAAATCCAGTTGAAACTGAAGCCAGCCGCCCGCACGCTGGGGGTCACGCTGGAGGACCTGGCGCGGCAGACGCGCGCCGCCCTGTACGGCAACGAGGCCCTGCGCGTGCAGCGCGGACGCGACGACATCAAGGTCATGGTCCGCCTCCCGGCCGATGAACGGGATGCCGTGTCCGACCTGGACCGGCTGCGCATCCGCACGGCCGATGGACGCGAGATCCCCTTCCATGAGGTCGCCGAGGCCACCATGGGATACGGTTCCTCCATCATCAACCGCCGCGACCGCCGCCGCGTGGTCACCGTGACGGCTGACGTGGACGCCGAAGTCGTGGCCGCGGGCGACGTGCTGACCGCGCTCGAAGCCGACGTGCTCCCCCGCCTGCGCCGCGACTACCCGGGGTTCCGGGCCTCCTTCGAGGGCGAGCAGCGGGAGCAGGCCGACGCCGTGGACGCCATCAAGCGCGGTTTCCTGATTGCGCTGTTCGTGATCTTCGCGCTCCTGGCCATTCCGTTCAAGTCCTACACCCAGCCGCTCATCATCATGGCCGCCATTCCGTTCGGGGTCATCGGGGCCGTCCTGGGCCACCTCATCATGGGGCTGGACGTGGGCATCCTGAGCCTGTTCGGTATTGTGGGACTTTCGGGGGTCGCGGTGAACAACTCGCTCGTGCTCATCGACTATATCAATACGGCCCGCGCCAACGGGGCGACCGTCGAGGAGGCCATCGTGACGGCATCGAAGGCCCGCTTCCGGCCCATCCTGCTGACGTCCATGACCACGTTCCTGGGCGTGTTGCCACTCATCCTGGAGCGCAGTCTGCAGGCGCAGTTCCTCATACCCATCGCGGCGAGCCTCGGATTCGGTATCTTGTTCGCGACGTTCATCATCCTCGTCCTCGTGCCGGCCCTCGTGCTGCTGGAGGACCGCATCCGGAGCTTTTTTACACGTGATACTGAAGAACGGGCACCTGTCCCTGCCGACCGACCCCAACACGCTGTTTGACCGGGCCGCGCCGCTGGTCCTGGAAGTGGGTTTCGGTGACGGAAGATTCCTCGCGCACCTCGGTGCCGCCCACCCCGAGTGGAACCTGCTCGGCGCCGAAGTGTCGCTGGGCTCGGTCTGGCGTGCCTTCCGACGGATGCGCCGCGAACGGATTTACCACGTCCGGCTGTACAAAGGAAGCGCACAATTCATTGTGCGCGATGCCCTTCCGGCTGCGAGCATCCACCGCATATACGTCAACTTCCCGGACCCCTGGCCGCGCAAAAAGCACCTGGGCAACCGGCTCCTGCAAACCGAATTCTTCCGGCTCGTATCCACCCGTCTGGAGGACGGCGGGGACCTGCAGCTGACCACCGACCATCCCGAGTATTTCGGGTGGGCGGTCGAGAACGGCCGGGAAAGCGGCTGCTTCGACATCGCCGAGGGTGAGCCGCCTCCGGCCACCCTCCAGACCAAGTACGCCCTCAAGTGGCGCGCCCAGGACAAACCCATTTACCACGTCCGGTTCCAGTTGCGCGAGCGCGCCGAACCGCATCCGAATCTGCTTACCGCCCAACCCATGCAGCACGCCATGCTCACCGGTTCCCTGGACCGGGTTACCACGTTTTCCAAACAGGTCCATCCATTCGACGGTGGCCATGTCATTGTGCTGGAAGCCTTCCGCGGCCTCGCCGAGGACACCATGCTGTTCCGCGTCGTGACCGAAGAGCCCGATCTGCGCCAGGAACTGTTGGTCCAGGCCTGGCAGCGCGAGGAGAACGGCGTGTTTGTCAGCCTGCAACCCTTCGGCGAACCCCTCGCCACCCGCGGCGTCCGCGAAGCCGTCCGCGCCGTCGCCGACTGGCTGGTTTCGCAGGGCCTCGAGCTGAAGGAGGCGTGGATTTAAGCGAACGTGTCAGTCAGATGCCAGCCACTCGCTGAGCGCTGCGTTGCCGTTTATACCCAGGCGGTGGAGTTCATCGTGATGAACGTTGCATAGCGTGATCAAGTTGTCCGCAACGTTTTCACCACCATCAACGTGGTGCTCAATGTGATGCAGTTCCAGAAGCGTTCGAGGATCGCCCGGCATCATATTTCCCGGGTTCCAGCCACAGCGCTGGCAGCTGAACTTGTCTCGCTCAAGAACGGTTACACGGATCGGGTCTGAAATCACCCGGTCATGCTCAGGGAGTTGTCGGTCGGCCTCAAGGACATAAATTCCGACCGGGAGATCAGGACGACCACTGTTGCGCGTCGATACTGGCCAGCCAAGCTCCGTACGCAGCTCCCGCGTACGCCGCGCCCACTCCGTAGCGCCTTTGGCCACATACCTCAACTCTTCTCCAGTAACTGGTATTCCGACATTTTGCCGCAGGTAAGAGAGCAGGCGGTCGCGAACGGACGTTTTTTGCTTTCGAACTGAATTGGCCAAATTCCATCTGTGAGCGGCGTCACGGTCCTGGTCTCCCAACAAGATATAGTCATCAACGACCATCGCCTCGATGGTCTCCAGCAGTCCCTTGTCCAGCTCATGTTGCCCGTTTCCAGCGTAGTGTTCCTGCTGAATCATTTCTTTGGCCGTCGTGCCCGAAAAAATCGGCCACCCCATCTCAACGCGCAGTTCCCGGACACGTCTGGCGTATTCCGATATGCCAGACACTACACCGATCTCGTCTCCAGCAATGGCTGTCGCAGGGAATCGTTGGAGATAATTGAGGATTCTATCTCGGGCTCCACCGAACGAATCGACTCGAGGGAGTGAAGCACCCAAGTCGCGCATGAGATGGACTGCGGGAATCAGTGCACAAACTTGCTCGCGAATGTTCTCGCGTTCAAGAAGCTGCTCAAAGTCGGTAAGGAGTGCCACCAATTCAGCCCGGATGGACTCCGGCTCCCCAATGCGTGTTCGTCGCGCCATAAATTCAAGGAAATCGGGTCAGGCCAAAGAGGTTGCGACATCATGCACGGCAACCTCCCACATCAACTTTTCATCACCAGTCAACAGTGCATGGACAGAGCGGGCAATCGCACGAGCGAGCCCTGGAGGAACGGCATTTCCGATCTGTCGAGCAATTTCAATCTTGCTACCCACGAATACAAAATCATCCGGGAACGATTGTAGTCGTGCAGCCTCCCGGTGGGTTATCGGACGGTGTTGATCAGGATGCAAATAGCGTCCTTTCTCAGGTTTGAAAAATTCGGTTCGGATAGTAACGGAGGGCCGGTTCCACCACAATCGTCCGAACAAGTCCGTTCCTCCAGACTTCTTCCGGATCCAACATTGGGGAGTGATCTCAGGGGCGTTTTTTTGAAGGTCGAAACGATTTCCACCCGGGGGAACTGCTTTATAACGAAGCATGCTCTTGTCTGTCGGGTTCCTGCCAAAGTGCAGATCCAGTGGACCTGACATGTTTCGGATCTCCGTTCCTTCTGGAGCCGGCAGGTCCGCGATAGCAGAATGGACATCCCTCCAGGGATAAGGATTTTCCACGTACTCGTCGAACAAGATCGCTGAAGAATCCAGACGGAGATTGTTGTAGTGCGTTCTTTTAGGTGGGAATGCGTCAGCCGCGTTCGCCGTTCGGGATCCGACGATAAAGGTGCGGTACCGCTCCTGAGGTACACCGTAGTCAGCAGCGCACAAGACAGCGGCACTGACATTGAAACCGAGATCTTCAGCAGCCCGCTTGATGTCGTGGAATTCTGCAGAGCTCAGGAGCTGCCGTACGTTCTCCATGACAAAAACCTTGGCCCCTACACGGTCCACAATTTCCATATACGGCCGCCAAAGCTGCTTTCGCGGATCGGCCGCTCGCTTCTTGTTCAACAGGCTGAAGCCCTGGCAAGGTGGGCCACCGATTACAACATCCGCGTCTGGTAATTGGAGACCGTCGTCAAGAAGTGAAAGGATGTCGCCCGATGTGCAATGAGGTCCAAAATTGGCGTTATACGTTGCCGCAGCATCATCGTTGAAATCATTCGCCCACACGGGGTCAAAAATGCGGTTTCCATGCTCATCCACCATATCGGCGAAGCCGAGAGTGAGGCCCCCCGCTCCAGCAAACAGGTCTATCAGTCGAAATGGCTGTTGCATGAACGAAAGGAGTGATCTGATGAGTTGAGTGTGTGACGAAGTATTGAGATTGCCGTTACTGGCGTTGCCTATCCGACATCCCGTTCTCGATGTCTTCCTTTGCGAGACGCATGTCACGGTTTGTCATTCCCAGATCCCGCAGTAAGGACTCGGCGGGAGAGAGCGGAACGTAGAAATCCTTCCGCGCCGATCCACTTATATCAAAACGCCGAAAAATGCGATCGAGTATGTACCAGAATGAACAGACTTGCTGTCGAATGTACGCTTTCACTGTCTGGGCTTTTTCAAATTCCAATTGACATCATTCTCGTTCTCGGCGTCCAGTCTCAATCGCCGACATCATGAACCGACCGACACCCTCGAACGCGTGTTCCATGCCTTGTGCTGTGGACGGCGGCGGCAGCAAATCATCAACCGTTCGCTCTGATGCGTCTGGTGAGAACAGGCCGACGAAACCGTCCATTTTGGCTCTGAGCCAACTCATTTTGCGAAGCCATGAGGGGGTCATGTGACGGCCCGATCCAATAACTGTGTTGTTCAGGGTATGGGGCATAACAGGAAAGAAGGGCTAGTGGTTTCCTGAATGACCCCCGACTACGCCGAACGTAACCTGAGGCGTCTTATCCCCGTCGGGTCCGCCAGGGGCTGAAGGCGCCCATTTTTTCTTCGCCGGTGCCGCTGCCCGCCTGACCGTTCCGCGACAGACCGGACCCGGCCGCCGAGCCGGCTCCGTTGCCGGCGGCTTTCTGTTGCTGCGCGAAGAACACGGCGCCCACGGCGAGCGCCTCTTCAAGCGAGGCCGTAGCCCCGTCTCCTGCGGATTTCCCACGCATGGGCGCCCCCTCCAACAACCGCTCGGGCGTGAAGTGCTGGTCCACAAAGTGCGTGGAGAACACCCCGCTGGTGAAGGCCTCGTGCTCCATGACGAAGTGGCAGAACGGAATGGTGGTCTGCACGCCCGCGATGTCGTATTCCTCCAAGGCGCGGCGCATCCGCCGTATGGCGTCTCGGCGCGTGCGGCCCCACTTGACCAGTTTCGAATTCATCACAAATAGGCACTTCACCGCCTTCCTCCACGCCAGCATCAAGACGGACGCCCAAACGGTATGGCGTACAGTCAAGCCTCGCGACGATGCTCTTGGGGTGCCGAATTGCGCGTGGCCAGATTCTCCTTCAACCAACGCACTCGTCCCCTCGGCACGACATGCGTGGTGTTGTCCGGGTCGGACATCCGGACGATATACTTGCCGTTCTCCCAGTGGGACCATCCACTTATATGATCAATGTTCACGATGGTTGAGCGATTGATCCGCACAAAACCGGGGATCTGCAGGTCGTCAAGCATGGAAATGGATTTGGGAACAACGACGGATTCCTCTTTGCAGGTGGCGTTGCATACCCGGCCGTGAACCGTAATCCAATAAACATCCGTCGTCGCAACGCGGGCGTCCAGCCCGTTGCGAGTTGCTGGCAGGTAGCCTTGCCGAAGGGATTCCTTCTGACGCCGATGCTGGGCAATCAAATCAAGCGTAACGCGCGTTGCGACGGCGAATGCACCAAGAGGAACCAATATGGCAGCATACACGAGGTACACACGCGGGTCCAGTGCATACAGGGACACGAAACTGGACGCATCCGGTCGTGGACCGAATCCGGATACCATGCGGATGCCGAACCGAAGCGTCTGGGAGATGGGCGTAATGAGAATCGCTGCACCAATCAGAATCGGTAGGAGGGATAATCCATATGCAATCAGTCCCCGACCGGTCGGCTCGACATGGTCCAATCCGAAACGGCTGGCAGACCGCCGGAGCAGGACAATGAATCCGGCAAGCGTAAAGGCTTCCACCAGAAGCTGATCCACCAGAATGGTCGTCACCACGCGCCACACTCCCAGGTCGTCCATTCGCCAGTCGCCCTGACCCAGTCCAACACCGACCGCGTAATAGCCAAGAAGGCCAACAAGCGTCAGTCCACCGATAACACGCCAATCAGACAGATATTCGAGCTGAATTGGGAGGTTAGTGTTGTCTGTCCTGGGCACATGTTGTCGACTGGTGTTCTGGTGTTGTCGATTCATGTCGTGGAGTGAAGCCATGCGCCAATAACGGTGTAGGCAGTAATAGATTCTAGTCAATCACCCATGATATCACCGTGAAGATGAGCCACTACCATGCCATTTCGATTTGCTATTTCCTGTCCACAATCGTGGTGGTAAGCTTCTACCGGTATCAACACCATCGCGCGATCTGGCCCGAGACGGACAGGGACATGTCCCGGCCGGGCAAGTCCTTTCTGCTCCTGTTGCTTTCCGTCCCGCTGGTGCTTGGTATTGGTCAGCTCTATATGCTCGGGTGGCTTCTACCCGAAACGGGCCCGCTGTACATCGTAAGCATACCGGTAAACCAGATTCTCATTTTCTCGCCGTTGCTCCTGATGATTGCGCTCAGAAACGAGGGCTGGCATTCCGTTTTTCTTCCGTCTGGAAACCGATGGGGTCGCGCGATTTTCGGCCTCTGTGTGGCGACGATGGCGGTTGCCGTCTATGCCATCGCACGTACGGAGATTTCCGTGAATCAAGCATTCGAGACCGTTTTCCTGCCGGGAAACATGGTTCATGTCGCGCAGGTGGCCTTGGAAGACATTGCCATTGCCGGCCTGTTCTTCCGTTTGCGGGCATGGATTGGCCGCGTGCCTGCAATTGGCATCATCGCTGGGCTGTTTGCGATTGCGCACATTCCCGCCATGCTGGCATCGGGTGTTTCAGTGGATGACATGGCGTCGTTGATCATCGATACAGCAATCGGGACCGTTGTTCTGGTGGGATTGGACCAAACCCATGACATAATTTGGGTCATTCCACTGCACTATGTAATGGATGTTCTACAGTTCGCAAATCCGTGATCCGTCAACGGGTTTCTCGGATAACTGGTTACCGCCGCCGCACGTGCCACAGGCTGAACCCGTTTCCGGTCGATGCATCGGCGGGCGCCGGTGCTCCCTTTTCGGCTTCTCGGCGCTCTGCGAACATGGCTGCGGCGGCGGCAAGAGCTTCCGTGAGAGTGGGGTCGTCGGCGAACAACCGCTCGGGCGTGAAGTGCTGGTCCACGAAGTGCGTGGAGAACGCCCCGCTGGTGAAGGCCTCGTGCTCCATCACGAAGTGGCAGAACGGAATGGTGGTCGGCACGCCCGCAATGTCATATTCCTCGAGGGCGCGGCGCATCCGCCGTATGGCGTCTCGGCGCGTGGGGCCCCAGGTGACGAGCTTCGAAATCATCGGATCGTAATAGATGGGCACTTCGCCGCCTTCTTCGACGCCCGCATCGACCCGGACCCCGAATCCGCCCGGCATGAAATGCCTCAGGAGCGGCCCGGGGCTCGGCAAGAACCCGGTCGCGGGGTCTTCAGCGTAGACGCGGCACTCAATGGAATGGCCGTGGATGTGCAGATCGTCCTGCGTATATCCAAGATGCTCGCCCTCGGCAATCCGGATCTGCTCGGCGACGAGGTCGAGGCCCGTAATCTGCTCCGTCACCGGGTGCTCGACCTGCAGCCGCGTGTTCATTTCCATGAAGTAGTAGTTCAGGTCGGCATCGACCAGGAATTCCACGGTGCCGGCCCCGACATATCCGCAGGAACGCGCCGCCTCGACCGCCGAGCGCCCCATGCGCTCGCGCAATTCCGGGGTCAGCACCGACGACGGCGCCTCCTCGACCACCTTCTGGTGGCGGCGCTGGATGGAGCATTCGCGCTCGAACAGATGCACGATGTGGCCGTGCGTATCGGCCAGGACCTGGAATTCAATGTGGCGCGGCTCATCGATGTACTTCTCAATGAATACGCGGCCGTCCCCGAACGCGCTGGCGGCTTCGCGCTGCGCGGCCTCCATGGACGAGCGGAACGCCTTGGCTTCGCGCACAATACGCATCCCCTTGCCGCCGCCCCCCGCTGCTGCCTTTATGAGCACCGGATACCCGATGTCCCCCGCAATCCGTTCGGCTTCGGCCAGATCATCGATCGCATCCACCGTACCCGGCGCCATCGGGACACCGGCCTTCTCCATGATGGCGCGGGCGGCCGTCTTGTCGCCCATGGACTGGATGGCCCCCGTGGGCGGGCCAATGAAGATGATGCCTTCCTTCTCGCAGGCCTCGGCAAAGGCGGCATTCTCGGACAGGAATCCGTATCCGGGATGCACCGCGTCGGCGCCCGTTTTCCGGGCCACCTCCAGGATGCGGTCCACGCGCAGGTAGGAGTCACTGGATGCGGCGCTGCCCACCGGCCACGCTTCATCCGCCATCCGGACGTGGAGCGCGGTGGCGTCGGGCTCGCTGTACACCGCGACGGTCGAAATGCCCAATTCGCGGCACGTCCGCATGACGCGGACGGCGATTTCCCCCCGGTTGGCCACCAATACCTTGCGGATGGTCCGGACCTTCCCGGCGGGCTCTGTCGTTTCAGTTGAATGTGTCATAATTGTTCGTAAAGGTACGTTTCCGCACCCCATCATGTCCAAGACCGTCGATTTTTACAGTGTACTCGGCGTCGGGGAAGATGCCCCGGCCGATGCCATAAAAAAGGCTTACCGAGACCTGGCCCGGAAGCATCATCCAGACCGGAATCCTGACAATCCGGCCGCCGAGGAGCGTTTCAAGGAAGTCCAGCAGGCCTACGAAGTCCTGGGCGACGCGAAGAAACGCAAGAAGTACGACCAGATGCGCCGCAATCCGCTCGGCGGTGGGGACGGCCGCGGGGTCGATATCAACGATATTTTCGAGCAGTTCTTCGGCGGGCGCCAGGGCGGTGGCGGTTTTCAGGGCGGTGGGGGGTTCTCGACGCGCACCGGGCGGCCAGGCGGTTTCCCCGGCGGCGGCGGCCCCGGCGGATTCCAGACCGATCCCTTCGGGGCGCAGGCTCGACCGACCCCGCCCGATCCCGACCTGAAACGCACCGTGAAACTGTCGTTCGACCGCATGATGAAGGGCGGCGAGGCCACCTTTACCCTCGACGGCGAGCGCGTATCCGTGCCCTTCCCGCCCGGCGTCAAGGACGGCTATCGCGTCCGGCTCAAGGGCAAGGGCCAGCGCATGGGCCCGACGCGCGGCGATCTCTATGTCACGTTCCGTACGTCCGACGAGGGCCGGTTCCGCCGTGACGGTGACGACGTGCACACGACATTGGATGTGGATGCGCTCGATGCGGTGGTCGGCGCCACACTCAGCGTCGCCGCCCCGGGGGGTCAGACCGTCAAGCTGACCATCCCTCCCGGCACCCAGCACGGCGAAAAACTGCGGATACGCGGCATGGGCATTCCCAAGTCGGCCACCGGCGTCTCCCGCGGCGACCTGCTCGTGGAAGTCCGCCTGGTCGTTCCCACGACCCTCACCGAGGCCCAGCTGGACGCCATCCGGAAGGTGAAGGGATAATCAGTGCCCCACGCGGTCGCGCTGCCGGAGGGACTCGCCGGCCGTGCCGTTCTCGAACGTCACCGGAATCGACACCATCCCCTCCGTGGAGTCGGCCACAAGGACGTTGAAGTGGAGGTGCTGGATATTGGTGAACCCGGTCAGTCCGGCCCGTCCGAGGGGCTGGCCCCGACCCACGGAATCCCCGACGGCCACGAAGCTGCCCCCGGGGAGCAGGTGGACGTACTGGGTCACCACACCGGAATGGGGATGATACACCGTGATGTAATTGGCGTACGGGCGGTACTTGGGGTCGTCCCCGCCCACATCGTAGCCCTCGATGACGCCCACTACCCAGCCGTCATCGGCCGCCGAAATGGTGTCCCCCTCGGCCAGATTGAAATCCAGCGCATACCGGGAATAGGCGCTGGTGTGGGAGAAGGATCCTTCATAGCCCTGGATGACTTCATAGGACCGGCCCCGCGGAAACGGCCACGCCAACGGGACCGGACGGACGGGCGTGTCCAGGCTTCCGAAGGTGAACGAGAAGGAGAGGTTGCTGCGGACCTTCGCGCTGTCGAGGCCGGCAACATCAAGGGCCACAACCGTTTCTGACGACGGCTCCAACACCAGGCGGGTTCGCACGCGTTCGTCAACGTCCGATTCCTTGGACGATACTTCAATCCGCGTTGGAATCGGGGCCGGATTCGTGAACGTGATGAAGAGGGAATCGCCCCGCACTGCGGTCGATGCGCGCAGGTCGGTCTGACGCAGCGTCGCGTCCGGCAAGCGCTCGCACGAGGCACCCAGCACGGCGCATACCACCAGCGCTGGAATCAGAAGGAACGTCAGGCGATTCGGCATGGCGAAACTCAGCATTCAGATCGGCGCTCGGCGGCCGATACTCCAATGTATGACACATCGGCCCTCATTTGTGCAATTTCGCTGTTTGGCGATCTGGCTGCTGCTCGCGTGGGCGGGCGCGCCGCACGCGTACGCGCAGACGGATTTCTGGCGCCCCGTGGATGGGCCGTACGGCGGCGTGAGCGTGACGGACATCGTCAAGCATGACGATGCGGTGGTCGCGGCCACTTCCTCCGGTGCCTTCCGCTCCGAGGATGGGGGCTTGACATGGGCGAGCGCGTCCAGTGGATTCGCCCAGCCGGACGTGCGCGACCTGCATGTCTCGGACGACGGGACGCTCTACGCGGCCACATTCGGTGACGGGCTGTACCGCTGGGATTCAGGCGCCGGCGCCTGGATACGCCAGTCCCTCCCCGCCACCTTCCTGACCGCCATCACGCAAACACATTCCGGCCGATTCGTCGTGGCCACCAATGCCGGTGTCCGGATTTCGGACGATGCGGAGCAATGGCAAACCGTCAGCCTGGACGGCATCCAGGCGGTTCCGGCGGTACTCTCTGCCAGCGATACCCACGTGTTTGTGGGTACATCCGTGGGCGTTTTCCGATCCGCCGATGACGGCCTGACCTGGACCTATGCCTCGTTCGGCATGCTGGAATTCGATGTCCGGTCGCTGGCCGTGAACGCCGACGGTCACGTGTTCGCCGGAACGACGCCGAAGAACAATCAATGCGCCGTCTACCGGTCCCGCGGCAGCGGCAACCTGTGGACGTGCATCCAACCCATTTCCGACCCCGTCGTGGCGCGCGCCCTCGCCGTGGGCAGCGACGGCCGCCTCATGCTGGGCGGCTACCGCACGGTCCAGTCCTCCACCGACGAGGGATCGACGTGGCGCACCCGCACGGCCGCCCCGACCACCATCCAGGCCCTCGCCGAAATCGAGCCGGGCGTGTGGCTGGCCGGATCGGCGGGCGCCGGCCTGGTTCGCTCGGAAGACGAAGGCTTTTCGTGGGCGGTCTCGAACGACGGGCTCTTCAGCCCGGTCCGCGATGTTCTCCTGCACGACGGCCGCGTGTATGCGGCCACCAGTGGCGGCATTTTCGTGACCAGCGACCACGGCGCATCGTGGGACCGCGTGCGCCCGGAAACGCCCCTCATCCAGGACGTTCGGAAACTGGCGGTAAGCGCCGAAGGGCATCTCCTGGCCGGAACGGCCGCGGGACTGTGGCGCCTGGCCCTGACCGATGCGCATGGCGGCACCGTTGACGACTCCGAATGGGAGCTGCTCGGCCCGCAGGGACGGCCGCGGATTGGCGCGCTGGCCATCGGTCCGGAAGGCGCCATATATGTCGGATTCCATTCCGGCGTGCAGATTTTCGGCGGGTCATCGTGGACCCCCATGTACATCCAGGGCGACGACGGGGCGTACCGGGATGTCACGTCCCTGGCCGTGCTGGACGACGGCTCCGTAATTGCCGGCGCCGCGTGGGATTCCTGGCGCCTGGAGCCCGGATCGACCACGTGGTCCCTCATGTCCACATCGACCCTCGCCTGGTTCGACTTCCAGAGCATAGCCGCGCGCGACGGGCGCATCCTCATCGGGACGCGCTTTTCCGGCGTCCTCGAATCCACCGACGGCGGTCGCAACTGGCGCACCGCGGCCCCCGGCCTGAACGGCCAGGAAGACGTGCAGACCATTGCGTTCGACCGGTTCGGCAACCCGTTCATCGGCACCTTCGGCTCGGGCGTCTACCAATTGCATCCGTTCACGCGTCAGTGGACGCCCGCCAACACGGGCCTCGGCGGCCACCTCCGCATCCGCGCCATCGCCTTCGATGACACCGGCATCGGCTGGGTCGGCACCATGGACGGCGGCCTCTACGCACACGGCATAACGAGCGTGCATGTGGAAGAAGATGATGCGCCGCCCACCGCCCCGCTGACCCCGCGCACACCAGCGCTCGCAGTGTACCCGAACCCCACAGCAGGCCGCGCAACCGTAACCTGGGATGCGCCGCTGCCCTCGCCCGAACGGCTGCAGGTTTTCGATCTGTTGGGCAGGCAGGTCGCCGATGTGGCCGTCTCCGCAGGTGACCTCACCGCCGAGCTCTCAACCGACACCTGGCCGCGCGGCGTGTATGTCGTCCGGATGTCCGGCCAGACCGTTCTGCTGACGCGGCTCTGAGCCTTGCAGGTTGCGTCTTGGTCGGTTGCGGTTGGATTTCGCGATCGTGGTTTTCGCGTACCTGAAGGCGCAGGAGAGCGA
This sequence comes from Rhodothermales bacterium, assembly GCA_040221055.1. Taxonomy (NCBI): domain Bacteria; kingdom Pseudomonadati; phylum Rhodothermota; class Rhodothermia; order Rhodothermales; species Rhodothermales bacterium. The sequence goes on from JAVJVN010000021.1 coordinate 26,127, forward strand.
GCGCAACGAAGGCCTCCGGTTTGAATGGAAACTTGGGCTCACGAAACGGTTAAGCACAAGAAGCCCGATTTGGCACCGTCCCGACGGCGGTGAAGGAGGCGGTCAACTCAATTTCAAGCGTAGACGATTGCAAACGACTGCACGTGGATGCCATTCGCGCTGAATCCATGGACGACTTCGTTGGGAAGCTCGGCGTTTGAGGCATGTGCCCCGGTTGGTGCGGAGCGGGGCTCCCTCTGAGATGCAGGCTCAGCCTGTGAAATCCGAAGCCCTGCTTTCACGGCCCGTTTTTTGGCGCGAAACAAGTGTGAAGCGGGCTGATTCGGCCAAAATCACAATTATTGGCCCGGCCTCAGTTCCGAACCTGGCTCGAAATCCCTGCAACCTGGCGCGATTTCCGTGGAAATTGGCGCGTATGGGCTCATTTGTGGCGTGCTATTCCATCTATGTGGCGCGCTTTCCTGTGCCGGGTTTTCGCGCCACAATACGTGATCTGCGCGGCAGTTTTACGGGTATGCGCGCCACCGACGCTCCGATTCGCGCCAGTCATAAGGAGTATCGCGCCACGATTTGAAGGGCTCGTTTTTGGGAAAGTCGCGCTGACGTATCAGAAACGGCTGAAATGGCGCACGTGACCGGCCACAATTGGGTTTTCGCGCCATTTCACACGTGGGACATGCAGGGTATCCCCATCGGAAGGCTCAGCCTGTTCCTCGTGTCACCGTTCCGCCCGACGAGCCTACACCCGCAGCAGCCCACGGAAGCCCCGCGCCGCGTAGTACGACTCGGCGCCGTTGTGGTAAATGAACACCCGGCCGAATCGGCGATCCCCGAACAGCGCACCGCCGAGCTCCCGCACTTCCTTTTGCGTCGCGATCCAGCTGGACGTCTTCCAGTCCAGCTCTACAACCCGTTGCAGCGCATGGTATTGCTCCTCGGTCAGCAGCTCGATTCCCATGTCCCGTGCTGTCCCCACCGCCGAGCCCCCCGGCTTGTTCTTCTTGCGCGATGCGAGCGCCTCGGGATCGAAGCACAGGCTCCGCCGACCGTCCGGGCTCTCCGGCGAACAGTCGCAGAACAGGATTTCACCTTTGGCCACCTTCACGCCGAGCAGGTCCGCGCCTATAACGTCTGGCTCGCCGCCTGACCGCTCCATTTCGCTGAGCGCGCGCAGCTTTGCCGGCGCATCGACCAGTCGTTTTTCCACGACCGACCACGCCACATCCTTGTGGCGCTCCATGTGCTGCTCGAATCGGTTCTTGAGGGTGTGAAGGAGGGCTTTCGTGTCGGATTGGTTCATGCCGCGAGTCTGTCAGCGTGGTTATGCTGGACAATGTACGGAGTCAAGTGATTCAACAGGAGATGCTCGCGCGGAACCAACCCGCCCCGCGCGACTTCTAAGATGATAACGAAAAACGTTAACGATATTAACCGTCCGCGTTATTGGACATTTCCTTCAAGACAAGCAAGCTGAGGAAGCTCTGTAACGATTCCGCGACGGCAACCAAGCGACTCGGCCCACAGCAGGCGCGCAAGCTCCGAAACCGCCTGGACGACTTGCGGGCGGCTCGGAATCTGGAAACGCTCCGACATTTCCCCGGGCGCCTGCATGAGCTGACAGGTGATAAACAGGGAGTACTTTCCCTGGACCTGGTTCATCCGGAGCGGTTGTTGTTTGTCCCGACAGAACCCATCCCGCGGAAACAGGACGGCGGATTGGACTGGACACGCATAGAGGCGATTGAAATCATATCAATCGAGGATACACATGGATAGGCACACCACAAATCAGTATCAACCGGACTCGGTATCTCCTCCCGGCGATACGCTACGTGACATCCTTGAGGAGCGTCACATCAGCCAAGCGGATCTGGCGTTGCGCATGGGCCGCCCCAAGAAGACCATCAGCGAGATCATGAACGGGAAGGCGCCTGTCACCCACGAAACGGCGCTGCAGCTGGAGCTGGTGCTGGGCGTGTCCGCCGAGTTCTGGAATATGCGCGAAACGCACTACCGGGAGTTCCTTGCCCGGACGGATCAGGAGGCCGAACTGGCCGCCCACCGGGACTGGGCGAGGAATTTTCCGAGCAAGCAAATGGCCGATCTGGGATTCATCCCCAAGGTCAAAGAACCCGAAGACGAGGTGCGTTATCTCCTGCGGTTCTTTGGTGTGAGCTCCCCGGCACAGTGGGAGGAGGTTAACAACAAATACGAGGTGGCCTTCCGCAAATCGACCTCCGTTCAAGCCAACCCATATGCACTCAGCGCGTGGCTGCGTGCCGGTCAGGTGGAGGCCGAATCCATGCGACTCGGCGACTACGACGTGGAGGCGTTCAAGGATTGCCTGACGGCTGCTCGCGCGCTGACCACGGAAAATCCGGAGACGTTCCAGCCCGCACTGAAGACTTCATGCGCAGCCGCCGGCGTTGGTGTGGCGTTCGTACCGCAACTTCCGAAGTCCGCCGTGAGCGGTGCGACGCGGTGGTTGAGTCCGGATCAGGCACTCATCCAGTTGTCCCTTCGCTACAAAACCAACGATCATCTCTGGTTCACGTTCTTCCATGAAGCCGCCCATGTGCTGCTCCATGGAAAGCGCCAGATATTCCTGGAAAATGGGGCTTCAGACGATGAGTTTGAAAAGGAAGCCGACAGGTGGGCAGCGGACTTCTTGATTCCCCGGCCCGCGTTTGATGAGATGTCCCGTTGGTCCCGGTACTCCACCGACAACATTGTCGGCATGGCCCGCGAACTCGGCATTGCACCCGGGATCATCGTCGGACGTCTCCAGCACGAAGGGCGGCTGCCTTACACGCATCTGAACAAGTTGAAGGTGCGTCTCAGGTGGTCTTCCTAAATGTAACCTGCCAGGTTACATTTAGGAAAAGGGCAATTCGGCGTGACAAAAGGCAACATCAGGGGTGTTTGGCCGTCTTGCGGTACAGCAACCAAACCGCTGACTTTCATGTCTATTCCTCGTCACGCCCTGTCGTCCTTCTCCTCCCTCTCCCGGCTCGTCTCTGTTTTCTTTTCTTCGGCGGCACTGTGTTTCGGGGTCCTGATTGCAGGGTCGGCTGTCTTGTCGCCAATCCAGGTCCAAGCACAGGGCGCGACTTCTCCGCAGGCCGTCTTGCAGCAGGCCAACCAGATGATCTTCCAGGGCCGGGCGGCGGAGGCCATCACGGCGCTCGAGTCCCTGACGGAAAGCCAGCCGCAGCTGGTTCCGGCGTGGGCGACGCTCGGCCGCGCCTACAGCGCGGCCGAGCGGTATGACGAAGCCGCCCACGCCTACGAGCGCGCGCACGAGCTATCCGGCGGCGCACCCGGTCTGGCCTTGCCGTTGGGCTCGGCGGTCGCGATGACGGGGAACGTGGACCGGGCTTTCGAACTCCTGCGCGAAGCGGAGCGGTCCGGCCGGGTGGACATCACGTCGGTGGGCGGGATGCCGGGCGCAGCGGTGCTCAGCGCCGATCCCCGCTGGGCGGAGCTCATGCCGTCGGCCGAGGAATTTGCGCATCCGTTCGTGGAGCCCATGGATATCCTCCTGGATGTCCACGGCGAAACCCAGGGTGACGTGTTCGGATGGATTGCCCGCCGGATTGGTGATGTAGACGGCGACGGCGTGGCGGACTTCACCACCAACTCCAATGGACTGGCTCAAGCCGATGACGCCTCGTCCGGCGCAGTATCTGGATCCGGTTCAATGCGCGGCCGGGTCTATACCTATTCCTCCCGGACGGGCGAGCTCCTGTGGTCCGCGACGGGTACGGCCGACGGCGGCCGTCTGGGTATGGGCATTGAAGCGGCCGGCGACGTGAACGCGGATGGCATCCCCGACGTGGTGGCGGGCGCGCCCTTCGCGGGCGAAGTGTTCGTGTGGTCGGGCAGCGACGGCACGCAACTGCATCATTTCAAGCCGGAGAATGCGCCCGGTCGCTTCGGATCCTCGGTCCGCGGCGTGGGCGACATCAATGGCGACGGATACGGCGACATCGTGGTCGGCGAACCGGGTGGCGGCAATGCGCCCGGCCGCGCGCACGTGTTCTCGGGGCAGGACGGCAGCCTGCTCATGTTGCTCATGGGATCGCAGCCGGGCGACCAGTTCGGCTCCACGGTGCACGGGGGCACCAACGCATCGGAAGCCTGGATCCTGGTGGGCGCGCCCGGTCACCAGGGCGGCGGGCTGGCGTATCTCTACAAAGGCGTTGGCAGCTCACCTGCATTCGTACTCCGGCCCGATGCGGGCGCCGGGCGCTTCGGCGGCATGTTCATGTCCGTGGTCGGTGACGTGAACGCGGACGGCACGCCGGACCTGTACGTGGCGGACTGGGCGGACAGCAGCACGGCGCAGGGCGTCGGCAAGATCTACGTGTTCTCGGGGGTGGACGGCTCGGTGCTCCTGCGCAAGGCGGGTGAGGCGGCGGGCGACGGATTCGGGATCGGGGTGGCCGATACGGGCGACGTCAACGGCGATGGCCACGACGATCTGCTGGTCGGGGCCTGGCAGCACGCATCGGCCGCAGTGAGTGGGGGCAAACTGTATCTGCTGTCCGGGAAGGACGGCGAGTTGCTCGCATCGGTCACGGGAAATGTCCCCGGCGAAACCCTCGGATTCGACACCACGCATGTGGGCGACGTGGACGGCGACGGGCACACCGACTTCCTGGTCACCTCCGCCTACAGCGCCGTGAACGGCTACCGCAGCGGCCGCGTCTTCATCCTGTCGGGGGCGTCGTTCCGGGACCTCAGTCAGTGATCGGCAGACCAGGACTTCAGCCCGAAACGTTGTACAAACGGCTGGAAATCCCGGTCTGAATACAACAAGGGGAACCCGTTTTCAATACAGAATCCCGCGATGATGACATCGGCGGTCTTCCGGATGGTGATGCCCTTCTTGCGAAGCATCCGGAAGTAATTCGCGCATTGAACAGCGCGCGATGCGCCGAGCATGTCGAATGTGGTCAGTGACGCCAACCGGCTCTTGGTTTTTCTGTAGTCCGTATCCGAGCGAATGCCTTGCAGGATTTCAACCAGGATGATGTCGCCGATTCCTACCGGCTCAACTCCCAGGATGGATTCCAGCACATCGCACTCCCTGGTTGGGCGGCCGTTGAAGAAATCGACCCAGACGCTGGTATCTACAATGATCATGCGTCGGTTCGTAGTTCATCCAGGTCGCCGTCCCACGAGACCTGCCCACGGAGCGACTTGATCTTGGCCTGCTCGCCAAGTCGCACGAGTGTTTGCAGTCCCAGCTCTACGGCTTCACGTTTCGTCTTGAGACCAGTGATTTTCAGGGCTTTTTGCATGAGTCTGTCGTCAATGACGATGTTGGTTCGCATGGTCGTCTCGATGTGTATGACTTAACAAAATCATACACACTCGAACTCAATCGGGTTTCCGCGCCGGCTCGAATCCCGCCTTACTCGGCCAGTTTGCCGTAAAGCTCCCTGTTCTTGGCCAGGATGCGAGCGGCGATTTCGTCGAAATCACCCTCCACAGTCAGCTTCTGCTCGGCCGCCAACTCCTTGAGCCGCAGAAGAGTATCGTCGGAGATAGGGACGTGTAGTGTGGTCATGATGCGAATTTAACGTTCCTGTGCCGTCTGGTTTCCGACAAGGGGCTTGACACATTCCGCCCGGTCCGAGTGCAAACGCGGAACCCAGCCGGAATACAAAATGTACTTACGTTTGTTATAACTTTTGAGTCCCGCCATGCAGAAGCAGACAACCATCCGAAAGATTGGAAACTCGCTTGGAACCACCCTTCCCAAGGACCTGCTTGATCGTGCGCATCTGAAGGAGGGAGACAAGGTACGTATCGTAGAAACACCCGAAGGGCTGCTGATTTCGCCCTACGATCCGGATTTTGAGCGTGCGATGGATGCGTACACAGAGGGTGCGGCATCTTACAGAAATGCGCTGCGTGAACTCTCGAAATGACAGGCAGGGGTAACAAGGGGGAACCCAAATGGCTTACCCGCGCCATGGTCGACGTATTCCAGATCGATCTGATCAGGCAGCATGGTGGGTCGCCAAGGGTGCGCGATGGCGGCCTGATCGATTCTGCGCTGGCGCGCCCACTGAATCGATTTGCCTACGAAGCAGACGCGGACTTGATTGATTTGGCGGCATCCTATGCCGTCGGACTGGCGAAGAATCATGGCTACATCGACGGCAACAAGCGCGTAGCCTTTATGGCCATGTACGTATTTCTCAGGATCAACGGCATTCGGCTTGTTGCTCCTGAACCGGACGCCGTCCGTGTCATGCTTGATGTCGCTACCGGAGCACTGGACGAGCGGACATTGGCTGCGTGGCTACGGGAAAACGTCGATTGAGCGCCATTTCAGGCTGTTTGCTTTTTTCAGTCTGGTCGCCGTATAATTGCCACACTTCCATAAAGAACGACCGAGGGACTGGCCCTGTGACGTCGTAGCAACCGGGTTCCGCAAAACGGAACTGCCTTGGTGCTAAATCCTGCTCGAAGCGAAGCTCGAGGATGATGGGAGGAGGACGGCAGCCCATCGGGCAGCCGGTGCACCCTCCCCACTATCCGGGAGGGTTTTTTCGTTTTCGGGGATGATGGGAGCTGTGGGTCGGCCCAGCCGCCCCGTGGTTCCGGCACCGGGAAGCGGTGGCTGCGCATCGAGCGGGAAAGGTTTTTCGGCCAAACCGAACCCGAACCGACATGAAGCTCCAGACCCGACTCGCACTCGCCGGACAAGAAACCGATGGCGCCTACCGCAGCGTGGTGCCGCCCATCTACCAGTCGGCGATTTTCAAGTTCGAGAATCCCGATACGAAGCCCGCCTACGACTATTCCCGCAGCGGAAACCCCGGGCGGAATGCCCTGGAAGTGGTCCTGGCCGACCTGGAAGGCGGCGCCGGGGCGGTGGCCACATCGAGCGGCATGTCGGCGGTCACGACCGTTCTGGGCCTGTACAATGCCGACGCCCACATCCTGTGTTCGCACGACTGTTACGGCGGTACGGAGCGCCTGCTCACCGTCTGGGCGCGGCAGGGCCGGCTGAAGGTATCGTTCGTGGATCTGACCGATGTCCGGGCCCTTGAAGCCGCCATCCGGCCCGACACCAAGGCCATCTGGGCCGAAACCCCGTCGAATCCGCTGCTGCGGATAATTGACCTGGCCGCGGTGAGCGCGGTGGCGAAGCGGCACGACCTCGAACTCATTGTGGACAACACGTTTCTGTCGCCGCTCTTCCAGCGGCCGTTCGAGCATGGCGCGGACCTGATAGTACACTCGACGACGAAGTATCTGAACGGCCACTCGGACATCGTAGGCGGTGCGGTGGTGGCGAGGACGGAGGAGCGGGCGGCGGATATCCGGTTCACGTCAAATGCACTCGGTTTGACCGCCGCCCCATTCGACAGTTGGTTACTGGTTCGCGGCCTGAAAACGCTCCCCCTCCGGCTCAAGCAGCACGAAGAGAATGCCTTCGCGGTGGCGCGCTTCCTGGCCGGGCATGACGCGGTCGATGAGGTGTTCTACCCGGGCCTCGAAACCCATGTGGGCCATGACATTGCGCGCAAACAGCAGTCCGGGTTCGGAGGCATTGTGAGCTTCCGTCTGAAGGGCACGGGGGACGATGTGCGCCGCGTGTTGGGCGCCACGCGCGTGTTTGCGCTGGCCGAAAGCCTGGGCGGCGTGGAATCGCTCATCGAGCAGCCCGCGACCATGAGCCACGCCTCCATGCGGCCCGAGCAGCGCGCCGAAGCGGGCATCACCGAACAGATCATCCGCCTGTCTGTGGGGATTGAGGATCCATCGGACCTGCTCGCCGACCTGGAGTTGGCGCTCAGCCGGGTCTGCACGGCACAGCCAGCACACGCGCCCAATGGTGTGAAAACGGAGGCTCCGAAAACAAACGGGGTAAAACGCAGCGCAGGGGTCCCGGTCTGAGATGAGTACGCTCCAGTCAAAAACTGTAAATCCCCGGCTCAGCCCGCCCCGGCACGTATTCTTTGCCGGAGATGTCACCCTCGAGAGTGGGCGGACGCTGAAGGGCGTCGAAGTGGCGTACGAGACGTGGGGCCGGCTGAACGATGCCAAGGACAACGCGATTGTGGTTTGCCATTCGCTGACGGGTGACAGCCACGTGCCGACGTGGTGGCCGGGGCTCATCGGGAGCGGCGCGCCGATTGATACGGACCGGTATTTCGTGGTGTGCGCCAATATGCTCGGATCGTGCTACGGCACGACGGGGCCGTCCAGCACGAATCCGGAAACAGGCCGCCCGTACCGCGCGGACTTTCCCGTGCCCACCATCCGGGACGGCGTGCGCTTGCATCGGCGGCTCCTGGACTGGCTCGGCGTTCGGCGCGTGCACGCCGCTATTGGGGGCTCGCTCGGCGGCATGCAGGTCCTGGAGTGGGGCTTCGAAACGGCCGGGTCCGAGCAGAACGAGCCCTACGTCCAACACCTCATCCCCGTAGCGACGTCGGGGCGGCATTCGGCGTGGTGCATTGCGTGGAGCGAGAGCCAGCGGCAGGCCATTTATGCCGATCCGGCGTGGAACGGCGGGAATTACAGCGCGGCGCATCCGCCGCGGCAGGGCCTGGGTGCTGCGCGCATGATGGCCATGTTGTCGTATCGGACACAAGCATCGTTTGAAACCCGGTTCGGGACGGATACGGCGACGGTGCAGTCCTATCTGCATCATCAGGGGAAAAAACTGGTGGACCGGTTCGATGCGAACAGCTACGTGCGCCTGAGCGAATCGGCCAACACGCACGATGTGGCGCGGGGGCGGGGCGAATACGATGCGGTGCTCGCCAGCCTCACGCAGCCGACGCTCGTGGTGGGCGTGGATTCGGATGTGTTGTTTCCGCTGCGCGAACAGGAAGAACTGGCGCGGATCATGCCGCATGCCGATCTTGCCATTATTGAATCGGAGCACGGCCACGACGGCTTCCTGCTCGAAACCCCGCAATTGGGCGCCCTCCTCCGGGATTGGCTCCACACGTTTGAACCGAACATCGAAGAAGCATCATGCATATTGACCTGACCGACCAGACCATCCTCGTTACCGGCGCAAGCCGCGGAATAGGCGCTGAAATCACGCGCCAGTTGCACGCCAGCGGTGCCCATGTGGCCCTGCATTACGGTCGTTCGGAAGATGAGGCGCGTGCGCTGGCCAAGGAACTCGGTGACGGCCGCGTGACGCTGTTCCGCGCCGATCTGGCCGATGCGACAGAAGCAGACTCCCTGTTCGAAGCCGTGGTCGGCGAACTGGGTCCGATCGCGGCGCTCGTGAACAACGCTGGCGTGGCCATCGAATCGGAGCTCGATACATCGACCGAGGAATGGGTCCGCACGTGGGACCTGACGCACGACGTGAACCTGCGCGCGAGTGGCATCCTGTGCCGCGCGGCCATCCAGCACTGGTTGGGAAGCGGAGCCGGCGGGCGCATCATCAACATCGCATCCCGCGCCGCCTTCCGGGGCGATACGAAGGACTACATTGCCTATGCCGCATCGAAAGGGGGCATGGTGTCCATGACGCGCTCCATTGCGCGCGCCTGGGGCAAGCAGGGGATTGTGGCCTTCACGATCGCCCCCGGATGGGTCATGACGGACATGGCCAAGCAGTTCATTGCCCAGAACGGCGAGGACGTGGTGCTGCGCGAACTGGCCCTGGCCGAGCTCACCCAGCCCAAGGACGTCGCCCCGACCGTGGTTTTCCTGGCCAGCGGCCTCTCGGACCACGCCACCGGGTGTACCATAGACATCAACGCGGGGAGTTATGTCCACTGACGCACTGTTTTCCGGCCATTCGCCGCCGAAGGTCGTGAAGTTCGGCGGGACGAGCGTTGGATCGCCGGCCGCGCTCGAGCAATTGTTGACCATCGTGGCCGGCGAATCCGATCCGCCGGTCGTGGTCGTGTCCGCGCTCTCCGGCGTCACGAACGCACTGGAAGGGTTGATTGATGCGGTATTGGATGATGCGCAACACGACCCTCAAAATGACACGCCATCCGTCGGCATTCCACTGGGGCAGGCTGTCGCCGCGGGGGTGAATGGGCTCTGCTCGCGCCACCTGGACCTCGCCCGGGCCGTCCTGCCCGCCGATGCGCTCCGCCAATACGAACAAATCCTGCGCATTGTACTCGGCCGCCTGGAGTTACGGCTGGCTGAGATGATCGCCCTCGGCTCTGCCCGCGCTCTCGCCGCCCCTGACGCGGCCTCGGATCGGGACGCCGTGCTGTCGGTCGGCGAGCGGCTTTCGGCACCCTTGGTTTCCCTGGCGCTCGGCACGCGTGGAGTCCCCTCCACGTGGGTCGACTCGCGCCGCCTCATCCTCACCGATGACTCCCACGGCGCGGCCGTCGTGGACCTCGCTGCCACGGGTGTCGCCGTCCGCGCGTGGTATGCATCGCTCGCGCCCGGTACTGTGCCGATCGTGACGGGCTACATTGGCCGATCGATCAACGGGCGGACAACGACGCTGGGCCGAGGCGGAAGTGATTACAGTGCCGCGCTGGTTGCCGAGGCCCTTTCCGCCCGCAAGCTCGACCGATGGACCGATGTGGACGGCATCCACACTGCCAATCCGCGCCTGGATCCCTCGGCCCGCCGTTTTTCCTTCCTCCTGGCGGAAGATGCCAGCACCTGGAACGCCGCCAAGGCCCTCGGTATGCACGAGCAAGCCTTCGACCCCGTGGTCCGCGGGTGCATTCCCGTGCATGTCCGCAGCACACTCCACCCCCACGGCGACGGCACCCTCATCCTCCCACGCGCCCTCCCCGACCGCATTGGCCGCGACGCCCACCTCCTGAAGCACGGCACGCCCGTTGCCGCGACGCCATGAAGCCGAAACTCCGCGTGTGTATCCTCGGGGCTACCGGCGCCGTCGGCCAGCGTTTCATCGAACTCCTGGAGCACCACCCCTGGTTCGAAGTCACGGCCGTTGCCGCTTCCGAACGCAGCGCCGGCCGCGCCTACCGCGACGCCGTCAACTGGCTGGGCCACCACCCCATCCCGCCCGCCGTCGCCGACCTGACGGTCGGCACCTGCGTGCCGCCAGCGGACTCAGTCCCAAGCGACCGAACCGCACATTCGCGCCCGTTCGATCTGGTTTTTTCCGGCCTCGATGCCTCCGTAGCCGGCGAAGTTGAAGCCGCCTTTGCCGCCGCCGGATACCCGGTCATCTCGAACGCCAAGAACCACCGGATGCACCCCGACGTGCCTCTCCTCATCCCCGAGGTAAATCCCGAGCACCTCGCGCTCATCGAGCAGCAGCGCTGGGGTCCCACAGACACTCCCGGTTCTGATTCCGGCTCAGGTCCGAAAGGATTCATTGTTACCAACCCAAACTGCGCTACCGTGGGCTTGGTCATGGCCCTCAAGCCCCTGCACGATGCGTTCGGTGTTGAATCAGTCCTTGTCACGACCATGCAGGCCATATCCGGTGCAGGCTACCCCGGCGTCCCGGCCCTCGATATCCTCGGCAACATCATCCCCCACATCGGCGGCGAGGAAGACAAGCTGGAAACCGAACCCCTGAAGATTCTCGGCGACCTGTCTGACCCCCAATCAATCACGCCAGCAAAATTTGCCGTCAGCGCCAGCGCAAACCGTGTCCCTGTTGTGGATGGTCACCTGGAGAGCGTATCGGTGCGGCTCACCGGCTCACCATCCCCCGGCGCCGTCGCTGAAGCCCTGCGTAACTGGACCGCGCCGGACGTCGTCCGCGGCCTGCCCTCGTCTCCCGAGAAGGCCCTCGAAGTGTTCGACGACCCTTCCTTCCCGCAACCGGCGCGCCACGTCGGCCTCGGCAACGGCATGACCGTCTCCGTCGGGAAGATCCGCGCCTGCCCAGTCCTCGGAATCAAGTTCAACGTATTGTCGCACAATACTATACGCGGAGCAGCTGGTGGTGCTGTCCTCAACGCCGAACTGCTTGTGGAGGAGAAGACGGTCTCGGCTACGGTCTGATAGAAGAAGGATGTTCGTTGAGATCAATCCCAGACGTGCACGGCGTTGAACGCGCCTAGGTGGATTGATCCTAAGGGCAATATCATGGCATACTATGTGGGTCGATCTTGCGTTAACTGCATGATCCACTTATTCTTACCCGAATTCGCCATGTGACTACGTGGACCATATGGCCCCAAGGCCTGCTGTAGATTGATAGGTTATTTGCCTATAGACGACCGCAATGAAACCAAACAGTTCGAGAGTGAAGAAATGGAAGCGATGGCTCGACAAAAGCGTCGTTGAGGTCGGTCGATTGCGCACATTCATCGAGGTTCGTCGCGATTTTATGGCCGTTGTCGACCAGAGCCCCATCAAGAATAGGAAGGACGCATTCTGGACCTTTATAGGATTCGCAATGGTCGACGAACTCGTGATTCGCGCCGTACGGATATGCGAGCGTCAGGGACGTGGAGAAAAACGCGTTCATTCACTACGCGCGCTCCTTGAGGAATGCGCGGAGTACTACGGATATTTTACGCGGAAGCGATTCGTCGGAAGAGTACATCCTCCGAAAGAGGAGAATGACGATCTGGATACCGAAGGGCCGCACCCGGTTTCGGCCCGCTACGAATTTGACACAAGAAACTATGTGTTTGATTCTGTCGTCGGCGCTGGTAAGAGCGGCCTTTCTAAGGGGGAGATCGACGTTGACATTGCTCGTCTCGACGCGGCGATCGACGAACTGCAGAAGTTTAGAAATAAGTTCATCGCTCACAACGACTTCAGAAGAGGGACTCGAAAGGCGCCGAGCTTGTCGAAGATCCCTGATTCCGTCGAGGTCATATCACAGATCACGCGAAAGTACTATCAGCTTATCACGCGGAATGATATTGCCTTGGGGAGTTACATATTCCACACGGATATCACGCAGCTGTTCGACCAAGCATGGATCCTAAGCTGTGCGATTCTGACGTACGGACACAAAAAACCCGTTGGGCTAAGTTGCATATAATTGGTATCTTGATGGTGCGAACAAACAAGTTCCATGCAACACCCAACGGGTTATGTCCAATATCCGGAACAGCACCGACA
>JAVJVN010000022.1 GCA_040221055.1 Rhodothermales bacterium
GGGGGGGGTGGTTTGTGTTCCCGCCCCCTCAAAAAATGGGGGGGGGGGCCGCTCCCGCCCCCCCCCCCACAGGGTTCGTTCGTTCCGGCACACCGGGTTACTTCATGAGCACCATGGAGCGCGTGAAGACCTTGCCACCGGCTTCCATGCGGACCAGGTAGTTGCCGGTCGGCAAATCACCTGCTTCCCACGTAATCCGGTGCTGTCCAGGCTCCATGACCCGGTCGACCAGCATGCTGACCTCACGGCCGAGCACGTCGTAGACGGCTATCCGGACCGGGCCGCTTTCCGTCAGACCGAACGGGATGGTGGTCTGCGGATTGAACGGGTTCGGATAGTTCTGGTCGAGCGAGAACGCCGACGGCAATTCGCTTCCGGTCGGAGCTTCCTCCGTATCGGTGGCGAAGCTCGCCCGGATGTTGTGGTTCAGGTAGACGCCCGATCCACTCGTTCCGATGACCAACGTTTCGCTGGCCTGGTGCACGGCGAATGCGATGACCGGGATGTCGGCCAGACCGAGGTCGGTCCAGTCGCCCGTACCGCTGTCGTAGAACACCAGTCCTGCATTCCATGTGCCGGCGTAGATGTCGGAACCGACGAACTCGATGGTCCGCATCTGATAGACTTCACTGCCGTTGCCGTACAGGCTCCACGTGTAGGTCGGGAATCCACCCTGGTCATCATACACATAGACCCCAGCGTTGGTGGCAGCGAAGAGACGTCCGGTCGGACCGAACTTCAGGTCGAAGCCATTCGGATCGGCCAGTCCGTTTGCCACCGCACCGATCTGGTTCCACGTGGCGCCCTGGTCCAGGCTCTCGTAGATGCCATCGCCGAGCGTGCCCACGACAATCCGGTTGGAGTTATTCGGGTCGATCTGGATGGCCCACACCGGCTGGATGAAGGACTGCAGCTGCTGCCACGTGTCGCCACCGTCCAGGGACCGTACGATGGATCCCTCACCGGCCAGGTTGGCGCCGGCGTAGATGATGTCCTCGTCGTTCGGATCCACGGCCAGCGAAATGATCTGACGATCACCATAGGCCAGGAATTCCCAGTCACGACCGTTGTTCGTGGAGCGCCAGATGCCACCCAGTCCGTCGGCCCAGATGCCGATGAAGAGTGTACCGTCCGACGTGCGTGCAATTCCGAACGTCCAGAGGTTCTCCAGGCCACGGTTCATGCGCGTCCAGCAGTTGCCACCGTCGCTCGAGTAGAGGACGCCGTAACCATAGCTGGCGGCATAGATGTCGCCGTTGGGGGCAACCACCATGTCCTGGATGACCGCACTGGTCATGAAATTGGCCACCTGATGCGCCTGATCCGGGATGCCGTCGAAGTCCGTGTCGTAGATGACATAGATGCCTTCACCCGGCGCACCGGCGTAGACTTCGCCCTGGGCTCCAGCGGTCATGGATGCGACCGTGAAGATGGGCAGGTTGCCGATGGACTCCCATTCGAAGGAGACCTGGTTGAAGTAGTAGGCACCCGACTCACGTGCACCGGCGAGGATTTCGCCGTTGCCGCCCAGGCCGAGTGATTCAATCGGCTCGCTGTCGAGACCCATGCCATACTGGAACCAGCCGCCGCCACCGAAGACGTACACGCCGTCGGAGTTGGTACCGGCCAGCACAGCACCGGCAGGCGTCTGCAGCATGGTGTTGATCTTGCCGATGGGCAGACCCGCGCTGACGTCCGTCCAGGAGCCGGCCTCGTACTTCCACGCACCCGCTCCGGCCGAGGCCGCAATCAGACGGTTCGTATTCTCATCATAGACGAGCGAGAGGACCTGGTCGTTGAACGGGTCGCCGGCGACGGTACCGGTCGTGCCGGTGCCGAGGTCGATGAACATGACCTTCCCTTCCACAGCTGCATAGAGCAGGTTGTTGTTCAGGTCGAGGTCCAGGTCATTGACCGTATTCGTGCCGAGCTTGTACTTGCTCCAGTTTTCACCGCCGTCCGTCGAACGCCATACGCCGTCTCCGAACGTACCCACGTAGATGGCCGAGCCATTCGGGGTGGCCACGATGTCCTGGATGGCAGCGCCACCGTTGGACTGCATGAACACCGGCCAGTTCAGGCCCTGGTCGTTCGAGATGTGGACGCTGCCCACTTCCGAGCCGGCCAACACGATGTTGTGGTTCGGCTCGTACAGGATGGCATTGATGGTGCCGATGTCGGCGCACTCGGCGCGGGTGATGTCACCCGCTGCTCCGGGTCCGCGGGATTCCACCAGGGCGTTGTCCTGGTCATCCTCACTCGGTATACCGTTGCCTGGCGTCGAGTCGATGTCCGGCTGATCGACGGCCACCACCTGCGCGATGTTCTCGATCATGTTGGTGATGACCACCGTCGTGGTGATGGTGAGCACCTCCGTCTGTCCGGGCTCCAACGTTCCGATGGTCCAGTACCCGAGCTTCGTGGCTTCGTAGCCACCCTGCGTGGCACTCGATTCGACGAAGACCAGGCCGACCGGGATGATGTCACGGACAATGACGCCCGTGGCCGTACCTGGACCCTGGTTCCGGATGGTGATCGTAAAGGTCACGTCATCGTTCAGGGCCGGGCTCGACGTATCGACTTCCTTGACGAGCTCCAGGTCGACCGTGGTCAACTGGGGATCGTAGTAGTAGCCGAAGTCCGCATCGTCATAGGCATCACCCTGGGCCAGCGTGACCGTCATCGGGTCGTTGCCGGTGGACAGGACGTAGCCGAAGGGCACCGTATCGTCCCGGACATCCACGCAGTAGTCGCCTGCGGGCAGACCGGTGAACAGGTACGATCCGTTGGCCTGTGTCGTGCGGAGGGCGATCGGCGTACCGTTCGGTCCGCATGCACCGGCGTAGAGACGCACAAGGACGCCACCCAGACCGGGTTCGCCCGGATCCCACTGGCCGTTGTTGTTCTGATCCTGGAAGACCAGATCGCCAATGGAGCCCGTGACGGGTGCATTCACCGTGATCTCGACCGGGAAGCAGTCGTAATCGTCCTCGTTCACGTTGCCGTTGCCCGGCGTGGAGTCCGGGTCGTTGCCCGTGGCCGTGCCCACCTGGGCACAGTTCACTGCATTCCCGACAGCCGTGGCTTCGGCAAGGATGGTCAGCTGGGTCGACGCACCCGGCGCGAGGCTCGGGATGGTCCACTTCAGCGTTCCGTTGTTGTTGTTGAATACCACACCTGCGGCCGGAGCCGTCGACTGGATTTCAATCAGGGCATGCGGGAACGTATCCCAGATTTCGATACCGGTGGCCGCCTGTGCCGCCTGGGCGCTGTTCGTGAGCGTCAGCGTGTAGGTGATGAATCCACCCACCTGTACGGCGTTCACGTCAGCCGTCTTCTCGAGACTGAGGTCGATTTCAGGACCCTGCTGGGCCGCAAAGAAGCCGAAGTCATTCCCGGAATCCACGTTCCAGTAGTTGGCGAACACGGCGGTTTCCACGTTGTCCGTGGTCAGGGCAGAACCGGCCGGATAGGATCCAGGGAAGTCCGTGGTGACCACGAACGATCCGGTTTCCGGTACGAGCACGGCGTAGAAGCCGTTGGCCGGCGTCACGGTCGAGGAGAACACCGTGTCACCGCCGTCTACCTGGCCGTTGGTGTTCACATCGCGGTACACCGTGACCGTCACATTGTCCTGACCCGGCTCGCCGCCGTCACGCACGCCGTCCTGGTCGAGGTCCAGGAAGACCGTACCGGTGATGAAGTTCAGACCGGGATCGTCGACCGGAGGCGTCACTGTGGTGAAGCACGACGCGTCGTTGTTCGGGTTTGCATCCATCTGATCCAGTGCATGCACGGTCAGGCAGTTTTCCAGCGCGTCCGGAGCCGGTGTCGCCATGAAGCCCCAGTCCGATGCGGAGTAATAGCCCATGTCGCCGGGGCCGTCGTGGCTGAGCCATCCCCAGCCGCTCACGCCCGGTGTGGAACGGAATCCGAGGTCGTCATCCTCATTGCCGAGACGGAAGGTGTAATTGCCGTCCGACTTGCCGGTGAGGGCAAACGGGTCGCCGGCATTGAAGTAGGCCGTCGTGTAGAGCGGGGTGATGGTGCCGTTGTCGGTTTCGACGGTGACCAACAGGTCATCATCGCCACCGGCCGGAGCCACCGTGCCGTCGTACTGCATGTAGATTTCCCACAGACCGTCCTGCGAATAGGCCGCTCCGGTGTCGATCCCGCCCCAGGCGGTACCGAACAGGGTCACGGTCGATCCACCGTTCTCAATGCGCATGCGCATGTCCGACTGCGGGTGGTCGAAGTTGAACGTGATGGGCCCCGTTCCGGCATACAGCTGGTCAAGACGCAAGCCGTACGGCGGCGGTGCCTGCCCGTGCACCGGATGGTTGATGAGGCGGTAGAATCCATCCTGCAGGAAGCTGCCGGAGAACGTACCCGTCATCCAGTCCACCAACACGTTGACCGTGATCTGGGACGATGCACCGCCCGCCAGCGTACCGACGGTCCAGGTGATGGTGTGGGTGTTGGCGTCATAGACCACCCCGGCATTCGGATTCGCCGAGACAAACGATACGCCGTAGGGCAGTTCGTCCGTCAGGACCACACCGGTCGCCTGGGCATTTCCCATATTCGTGGCTGTGAGGGTGTACTCGATCGTGTCACCCAGGTCCGCGGCGCTCAGATCACCGTCCTTCTGGACCTTGATGTCCACCTCCGGAGGTGCCTGCTGCACGTAGAAGCCGAAGTTGTTGTTGGCATCGTGGTTGCCGAAGGAGGCAAAGAAGGCCGTTTCCACATTGTCGGTCGTCAGTACGGCGTTGGCCGGGTAGGTGGCCGGGTGAACCGACTCCACGACGAAGTGACCCACGGTCGGGATGGCCACCGAGTAGGTGCCGTTGCCGGCCGTCACGGTGGTCGCGTAGAGCGGCTCGCCGCCGTCCTTCACGCCGTTGCCGTTCAGGTCACCGTAGACGTTGATGGTCACGCCACCCTGGCCCGGCTCACCGCCGTCCAGGATGCCGTCCTGGTCGTTATCCTTGAATACGGTACCCGAGAGGCTGTTCGCACCCGGATCAACAGGCGGCGTATCCACACACGCCTCGTTGTTGGCCGCATTGCTGTCCGTCTCGTTCATGGCCGACAGTTCGACGCAGTTCTCCATGGCATCCGGTGCAGGATGTGCGGTGAACAGGAAGTCACTCGTGGCCTTGTGCGACAGCTGTCCGTCGCCGTTGTGCTTGAGCCATCCCCATCCGGAGATTCCGTCGAAGCCGCGGTGTCCGTTGTCATTGTCCTCGTCGCCGAGGCGGAACGAGAAATTGCCGTCGGACTTGGGCATGAGGTGGTAGACCTGGCCCGCGTTGAAGTATGCCGTCGTGTACAGGGGGGTGACACTGCCGTGATCGGTCTCGGCCGTCACGTAGAGGTCGTCGTCGCCAGGGACCTGGGAAACCGTCGTGTTGTAAACGAACTGGATGTTCCAGAGTCCGGCATTGGCATAGGCGCCACCCGTGTCGTTGCCGCCCCAGGCCTGGCCGTAGATCTCGATGGACGTACCGCCATTCAGGATGCGCATGCGCATGTCCGACTGGGCGTGCTCGAAGTCGAACGTGATGGGCGTCTTGCCACCGAACAGCTTGTCGAGACGCAGCCCGTAAAGGGGAGGTGCGACGGAGCCGTCCGGATGGTTCTGAAGCGTGTAGACGCCGTCCTGCAGGAATCCACCGGTATACGAGCCGGTCATCCAGTCGACCATCACGTTCACGACAAGTTGGGTCGATGCGCTCGGCGCCAGCGAACCCACCGTCCAGGTGATGGTGTGTGTATTGGCGTCATACGATACGCCGGCATTCGGGTTGGCCGATACGAATGCGACACCGTAGGGGAGCGCATCGGTCAGCACAACGCCTGTTGCAGGACCGTCACCGATATTGGAGGCCGTCAGCGTGTAGGAGAACGCATCGCCCAGATCCACGTCCGTTTCGCTGGCGGTCTTTTCGACCTTTACGTCCGGCGTGCCTGGATCGCGTTGCGGCTCATAGGAATGGCAGTCCTGATCATCCTCGTTCGCGTCGTCGTTGCCAGGCGTGGAGTCCACATCCGGTTCGTTGGCCGTCATGACTTCCGCGCAGTTCTCGACCGTGGAGGTCGCTGTTGACGTAGCGTTGATGGTCAGCGTCACCGATGCGCCCGGTGCCAGGTTGGCCGGCGACCACACCTTCGTGCCATTGTTGAATGAGCCCGAAGCGGTGGATGCCGATACGAACGTAGCGTTGGCGGGGAACGTGTCGGCGACCGAAATGCCGGTTGCCGTCGTGAACGTCGTGAAGAAGAAATCGTGGTCGTCCGAGCTGCCTCCGAATCCGGCGAAGGAAACGGCTTCGATGTTGTCGGTCGGGTTGACCGCCAGGTTGGCCACGCTCGAAAGATCGACGCGGACCAGGAAGTCGCCGTTGGCCGACACGTCGAACGTATAGCTGCCGTCGCCGGCGGTAACCGTGGAAGCCAGCAGTTCGTCTGTACCTGGCTCGTAGGTGCCCACCGTGCCGTTGTCACGGAACAGCTCGACCGTCACACCCGGAGCGGCAACGCCCGAGTTGGCCTGCGGGCTGTTGGCCAGGTCCGTGGTGGCATTGGTCAGGGTCACTGTGTATTCGATGGTGTCGAGGGCCTGCGTTTCCTGCACGGAGGCGGTCTTGTCGAGCTCCAGGTCGATGAGTGCCGGGTCCACGAAGACCGAGCCCATGATGACGTTGTCCGGCTCGGTGAGGCAGGCAATGCCTTCATAGTCGCCGAATCCGTTCACGCCCAGGTTCTCGATGAGGGTCGTGGTGGAGGAGAAGGGGCTGAGGCTGATTTCCACGACGGAGCGCGTGGCGTCACCGGTAATGGCCAAGAGGCGGCCGTCCGGGTAGAAACCGAGTCCTTCGACGTTCGGAACGTCCAGGTCACCGATGTCGGTGGTGGTGCCGTCGGTCTTGTTGATCAGGATGAGACGGCTGTCCTGGCCGCTCTCGTTCTGGATGGCGTACATCTTGCCGTCGAAGGTCGAAATGGCAATGTCATCGATGTCGTCCAGGTTGTTGATTTCATCGACACCCACGTAGTCGACGCCGGGTCCGAACGCATTCTTGACGACCTTCCCGGTGGTCACATCGACCTGGAACAGGACGTCCTCACCATTGCGTCGGGACGTGGCGTACATGATGTCCTGGAAGGGATCCCACGTCAGGCCGTCCACATCGCTCAGCGAGATGGTACCGAATTCACCCGATCCCGAACCGAATGAGCCCACCACCGTGGCCGCTCCGGTCAATACATTGATGGTGACGAGCTCATTGGCATCACCCCCATACAGGATGCCTGTCTCCGGAACGAACGCCAGCGCCTCCGTATTCGGCGTGCCCGTCATGCCGATATAGAACTCGTTGAACGAGCCATCCAGGAAGGTCAGCCCATCGGCGCTCCCGGATTTGAAGTTGTCATTGTCCGCAATCAGGTAGCAGAATGCGTCCTCAGGGTCGGGTACGGGATACACGTTCGCGTCGCAGAAGTCGATGTTCGAGATGCCCATGCCCGTCGTCCCGCTGGGATGCATCCACGACGTGCCGGAGAACGTGTAGGTGGTCGTACCGGCCTTCACTTTGCCGTTCTCGATGTACTTGTCCAGCGTGAACCCGACGTATTCAGTCGACGATCCGGACTTGAAGATCCAGCTCGTGACAGTGACGTATTCGCCGTCCACCAGGATCTGGACGTTGTTCTTGCCGATGTCCAGCCCTTCGATTTTGCACTCTGTTGCCACCCCTGCAAAGGTGGCGGGCACGGCCTGTGCCGTATTGGCGAACCAGCCCGGCAGGGCGGCGGCCAGAACGAGCACCAGGAAGGTGGATGCAACGAAGAGGGAACGGAATGAGGTTGTACGCATGGTAGTCTGGAAGCGGGAGTTGCTGCGGATTCCCGTGGGCGCTTCGCTTTTTGGGGTTGGTTGTGTAGTGCGCATGGTTGGCGCAGGACACGCTTTCTCAAACGGCGTGCCAAACGGGCTGAAAGGCCTCTATTTGGCTGGAAACACCGCCTGTCCGTGGTATCCGTCTCACTATGGAACCCGTAATTGACTTTTCTGGAATGTGCGGGTAGCTTCAATCCATCCATCCACCATTGCTCCTGTATGCTCCGGGTCCTGCTCGCCCTTCTCGCCGTCGTTTCCATTGTGCTGGCCATCGTCTTGGCAAGGCCCGAGCTGTATGGCGTCGCGGTCCTTTGCGTGGCTGGAGCCGTGGTTCTGACCACCGTCGGCATGAAGCGGCGCCATCGCGACGTGCCGGAGATCTACAGCGAGCTTCCCGAGCGGGAGGATGACGACCTGTCGGCACTGGGCATCATGGAAATCAAGCCCAAAGCCCCGTCTGCCGACCGGAAGCCTGCGGACGTACGGAAGCCCGTGGACATGCATGTTTCGGGTGACGAGGTCCGGGTCGGCTCGGATACGGACGATCACGTGCCGGCCGGCGTGGAGGCGAACGCCACCGGGAGTTCCGCCGAAGGTCCATCCCGTGAAGGGTCGCTCGGCAAGGCCCGGACGCGACCGCCGCGCGTGCGCATCATGGTTTCCGAGGCGTCCACGCCCCAGCAAGCCGATATTCTTATTCCCGCCTTCCGCTCCCTGCGCGCTTCAATCGATGCGTACACCGTGTGTCTGCTGCGGCAGGAGAATGGCACGCTGCGGTACCATGTGGAAGTCATGGTCAGCCAGAATTCCTACGCCCGGAGCGGCGGATCCTTCTCGGTAAGCGATCCACTCCTGGCCGGCAATCGGGCGTTGGTCCCGGTGGTTTACCCGCGCGTCGGTCCCAACGGCTTCGCCAAGAACAAGCTGGGGTATTACCACGAACCGATCGCCGTACGGCAGGTCGCCATGGTCCCGGTCGTTCCCAAGAAGCACGACGACCTGTTCATCCTGGTGGTCGATACCGTGAGCGACGGCGGTCTGGAAGCGGCCTCGGTCCGCGTCCTGCTCGAGCAGTACGCCCGTCTGGTGACGGCCATCCTGGATACCGCCGCGGACGGCGGATTGGCCGAATCGCGGGTGGACCACGCGAAACCCCGGCGGGACATCATATCCGACGAAATGGAGCGTTCCCGGACCCTCGGGAATCCGCTATCTTTGGCCCTGGTATTCCTGAACAAGGGTGAGGCGTTGGACGGAGAGGACCGGGAAACCCGGGTCGCGGAACTCGAAATCGCGTTCGAAGGCCGGCTGCGCGAGGTTGCCATCGATGCCCGGATTGAGCGGTTCGGCGAACTCACCTTCGGCGTATTCTACCACGGCGCGCGGCAGAACGTGGCCGCCTGGGCCAGTCGCATCCAGGATGCGTTCCGGGAGGACGAATCGGAATTGGTGGGCGGGGTGAGCGTGGGCGTGGTCGTGTATGGTCCCCAGCACGAATCGCCCGACGACCTCCGGTCCCATGCCACCGCAGCGTTGCAGGAAGCCTTCGAGACCGGGGAGTGCACCATCGTTGAATAGCCTGTTTGTCACCATCGTGCTTGACGGCGTCGGCATCGGCGCGGCGCCCGATGCCGCCGCGTACGGCGACGAGGGGAGTCACACACTGGGGCATGTCCTGGAAGCCTGCCGGCCGGACCTGCCGAATCTGGCGCGACTCGGTCTGGGCAACATTGCTCCGCTTCCCGGTCTGGCTCCGGTGTCGGATCCTGGCGCGGCCTACGGACGCATGCAGGAAGTATCGGCCGGCAAGGATTCCACCACCGGGCACTGGGAATTGGCCGGTATCCGGCTGGAAACGCCGTTTCCGACCTATCCTGACGGGTTTCCGGAGCCCGTCATAAAGCAGTTCCTGGACGTTACCGGCAGCACGCGCGTACTGGGCAACCGTCCGGAGTCCGGAACCGCCATCATCACCGAATTCGGCGCCGAACACCTTGCCACGGGCAATCCCATCGTGTATACGTCGGCCGACAGTGTCTTCCAGGTTGCGGCCCACGTGGACCGGGTTCCGCTGGAAACGCTCTACGACTGGTGCCGTCTGGCCCGCGAACAGGTCTGCACGGGCGAGCACGCGGTGGGGCGGGTGATTGCCCGACCCTTCACCGGGGAGCCCGGTGCGTTCGTCCGGCTCTCCGGAAAGCGCCACGACTATGCGCTCGCGCCCACCGCCGAGCCTCTCCAGTCCACCCTCCAGGTAGCCGGCATCCGGACGGTCTGTGTCGGGAAGGTGGCCGATCTGTTCGCCGGGGTCGGTTTCGACGAGGTCCGCAAGACCAGTGGCAACGCCGAGGGCATCCGGGAGACGCTCGTGGCCATGCAAGCCGCTACCGCCCAATCCACCTTCATCTGGACCAACCTCATTGACTTCGACCAGGAATTCGGCCACCGCAACAACCCGGAGGGATTTGCCGGTGCACTGGAGCAGTTCGACCGGGCCCTTCCGGACCTTCTGGCGGCGCTGCCCGACGGGGGACGCCTCCTGATTACGGCCGACCACGGCAACGATCCGACGACCGCGTCCACCGATCACGCCCGTGAATACGTCCCGCTGCTCTACGTCGGCGTGCCTCCGGTGGACCTGGGCATCAGGCACGGCTTCACCGATCACGCCGCAACAGTCGCGGATTATTTCGGTGTGCCGTACCCTGTGGACGGACAATCATTTGAACCCGCATGATACTCGGAAAGGTAATCGGCACCGTCTGGGCCACCCGCAAGGCGGAAAGCCTGCGCGGCTTGACGCTCCAACTCGTCCAGGAAGTCGAGGCGGATGGCTCGCCGAAGTCCCGCGTGGTGGTGGCCGTGGACAGCGTAGGCGCCGGTGTGGGTGAACTCGTGCTCTTCGCCCAGGGCTCAAGCGCCCGGCAGACCCCGGTCACCAAGGACAAGCCGGTCGATGCCGTCATCATGGCCATCGTCGACAAGATGGACCTCGAATGAACGTGGGCCGGGTCATGGGCACGGTGTGGGCCACCCGCAAGCAGGCCTCCCTGGAAGGCCGGCGCATGCTGGTCGTACAACCCATGACGTTCGCCGGAACGGACATCGGCTCGCCGCTGGTTGCCCTGGATTCCGTAAATGCCGGCGTCGGAAGCACCGTGATCTATGTCACGTCCACCGAGGCGACCATTCCGTTCAAGCCGACGCCCACCCCGGTGGATGCCACCATCGTGGGGATCCTGGACCGCATAGATCGGAAAGGATAGGAACTCAGCGCGACGTATCGCTCAAAAGCGGAACGAACTTGAAGTCGTCCAGGATTTCCTCTTCGAACGCATCGTCCCCCATCCGCGTAATCCGGTACATCTGCTGGACCGACCGGTCCCCGACCGGAATGACCAGGCGCCCCCCGGGCTTCATGCCTTCCGGCGCCCGCAACTGGGCCAGCAGCGGCTTGGGCACGGACTCGGCGCCGGCCGTGACGAGGATGCCGTCGAACGGCCCGACCGATTCCCATCCGTGTGTCCCGTCCCCGTACCGGCACACCGCCCGGTAACCCAGGCGCTTCAGCAACTCCGATGTCTTGTCATACAGGGGGCGGATCCGCTCGATGGTAAACACTTGCGCCCCCATTTCACACAGGACGGCGGCCTGGTATCCGCTGCCGGTCCCGATTTCCAGGATCCTCGAATCCGGTTTCACGCCCAGGATGTCGGTCTGGTAGGCTACCGTGAAGGGCTGCGAAATCGTCACGCCATGCCCGATGGGCAGGGCCACGTCGTCGTAAGCCCGGGTCAGCATGCCATGCTGCACGAACGCATGGCGCGGCACGGAGCCGATGGCGTCCAGGACCCGCTCGTTCGCTATGCCCTTTTCGCGGAGCAATGCAACCAATTCCTGGCGCCGTCGCTGGTATTTCGCTTCGGACGTGTTCATGCCTTTTCTACCGCGGACTCAGGTTCCGGAACGGCAATCCGGGGCGAGAGCGCCTCGGTCACATACTTGCTGATGGAAAGCACGGGAATATTCTGTTTCAATTCGCCGTCGCGGGCCACGGAAATCTGCCCCGTTTCTTCCGATACCACGATCACGAATGCATCGGAAACCTCGGTGACCCCCACCGCCGCGCGGTGCCGGAGCCCGAGATGCGGGCTCAGTTTCATGTTGGTGGATACCGGCAGGATGCATCGGGCGGCCTCTATCCGGCCGTCCCGGATGATGACCGCGCCGTCGTGCAACGGGTTCTGGGAATAGAAGATGGTCACCAACAGGTCCTCGCTGACCTGGGCATGCAGTTGCGCGCCCGTTTCGATATAGCTGCGCAGCCCGCTGGAGCGCTCGAACACGATGAGCGCGCCAATGCGCCGGTCACTCATGATTTCCACGGCGCGCACGATTTCGGATATCCGTTCCTCCTGGGCCGGCGACCGCATGATGCGCCGCACCAAGGGGTTCTGTCCCAACAGCAACAGCAGCCGCCGGATTTCCGGCTGGAACAGTACGATGACGGCCAGCACGAACACTTCGGAAATCGAACCGAACAGCGCGCGGAGGATGGTCATATCGGCCGCCGTCACGAGCACCTGGACAATATAGAGGGCCAGGATCCCCACCCCGATCTGCACGGCAATCGTACCGCGCATGAGCTGGTACAGTTTGTACAGCACGAACGCCACCAGGCCGATCTCAATGAGATCGACCACGCGGATGGGTATGATCCAGGGGATCAGGGTCATGCTGATTGGAGGTGTTGCCGGGCCCTGCAAAATACGCGCAGGAAGTCAGCGGTTTCCTTCACGTCGTGCGTGCGCACCATCCGGGCACCTCCAATGACGGCCAGCGCCGTCAGCGCGAGGCTGCCGGAAAGTCGGTCGTGGGGGGGTGGCACGGGAGCATCCTCCGGGTATGACGGGCGAAGTGCAGCACCAACGCTGCTTTTTCTGGATACACCGACCAGCACGGGAGAACCTACTGCCACGAGTTCCGGCAGGCGCGCGATCAGCGCGAGATTGACGTCCACCCGCTTGCCGAACCCGAAGCCGGGATCCAGCCATACGTCCCGGGCGCCGGACTCGAGGGCCCGCGCGCGCGCATCGGACAGCTCGGCCACAACCGATTCCACCGTAACCTCCGACGCATGCGGCATGGTGCCGGGCATGCCGACCGAGTGCATCAGACAGATCGGAACGTCAAACTCCGCTGCGACGGCCGCCATGGCGCGGTCGAACCGCAGGGCCGTGATGTCATTCAGCATGGCGGCGCCGGCCGCCAGGGCCTCGCGGGCCACGTTCGAGCGGAACGTATCGACGGAAATCCGGATGTCCGGATGATGCGATGCAAGGCGCTCGATGACGGGCAGAATGCGGCTGAGCTCCTGGCTCCCGGAGAGGAGGGGAGCACCTTCGCCGTATACCCCACCACCCGGCCGGGACGATGCGCCCCCGATATCGATCACATCCGCGCCCTCGGCCACCATTTCGGTGGCGCGGGCGGCGGCGGCATCGGGATCCATGAACAGGCCGCCGTCCGAGAAGGAGTCGGGCGTCACATTCAGGATGCCCATGATGAGCGGTCGGTCGGTATGGGGGATTCCGGGCATACCCGAATATAGAGCCTCGGGAGCAGACTGCACGGATCCGGACGGCTCGCATGGCATTGAACCAGCCATGCAGCCGACGGCCCCATGATCACCCTTCCCAAGCATTCCCAACCCCAGATCCTGAAGGATCGCCCGTGGCCTCCGCCCATCACGCCGCTCTGGATTGTACGGGCGTTCAAGGACGACCCGGTCGGGACCCAGACGCGCGTGCTGGTTGAACTCCTGGAGCGGGCCAAGGACACCGAATGGGGCCGGAAGTACGGATTCGAGGCCATCGCGCATGCCCGTGATCCGCGGGCCATGTACCGCGAGCGGGTGCCCGTGCATACGTATGATGCCATCCGGGCCGACGTGGATCGGCTCAGGGATGGGGCCGCGGACATCATGTGGCCGGGTCGCTTCCATCACTTTGCGGTCTCGTCGGGCACCGCATCTGCGGGCAAGATCATTCCGCTGTCCGTGGAAATGCTGGACAAGAACCGCTCCTTCAGTCTGGCGGCCGCCCTGTCGTATTTCGAGTCGACCGCCGACCCGTCCATGTTCTTCGGCAAGCTGCTGTCCATCCCCGGGCGCATTGAACCGGACCCCCGGTCGGCCGAAAGCCACATCGGGGAAGTATCCGGACTGCAGTTCCTGTTTGCGCCTTGGGTCATGAAGAACTATCTCCAGGCGGTTCCGGAGGATATCCTGTTCATGCCGCACTGGGAGAAGAAGCTCGATGCCATCGTGGCGCACACCATGGACATGGACATCCGGGCCATTGCCATGGTCCCGTCGTGGGCCATCGTCCTCTTCCGGAAACTGATGGCGGCCTGGAATGCCCGGCACGCCACGCAGGTCACCTCCGTCAAGGAGGTCTGGCCGAACCTGAAGGTGTTCTTCTCCGGCGGAGTGGCACTCTCGTCATACCGTGGGTTGATTGAGCAGCAGTTCGGGGGTTCGCTGGACTTCGTGGAGAGCTACGGCGCGAGCGAGGGATTCATTTCCTTCCAGGACGACCCGGCGCGACGGGACATGTTGTTGCACCTGGACAACGGGGTCTACTTCGAATTCGTGCCGGTCGATGAGCCGGAGCGCCGCCTGTCGATTGCCGAAGTGGAGGTGGGCGTACGTTACAGTATCCATGTCACCACCTGCTCCGGTCTTTGGTGCTATCCGGTCGGGGATGTGGTGCGGTTCACGTCCGTCAACCCGTATCGTCTGGAAGTGGCCGGCCGGACGAACGAAATGCTGGACAAATACGGCGAAGCGGTGTACGGCGATGAGGCCCGGCAGGCGCTCGAGAAAGCCTGCGCGGAGACGGGCGCCCGCATACGGGATTACCACATTGCCTCGGTCGAAGCCGCCCCCGATGTGCTGCCCGGACACCAGTGGCTGATTGAATTCGCGGTGGAGCCGGCCGATCCGGAGCAATTCGCCGGGATCCTGGACACGTACTTGATGGACGTCAACCGGCACTATGTCATCCGGCGTGAGGCGCAGGCGTTCCAGCCCCCAACCGTCGTTCCGTTGCCTGTCGGGACGTTTTTGTCGTGGCTCCAGGCGACCCGCGATCGCGTTGGTGCGCAATCCAAAGTGCCAAGAATGAGTGAGGATCGGAAAATTGCCGATTCCATCCTTCAAATTTCCGGAAACAATCCGTAATCCTGTCATATAAGGTTGTCCGAACGCCGAGCAGCCCAACGTCACGGCACTGTCACCAGGAACCAGATAGAGGAAGGGGAACATGTACGTCCCACGCCAGCAACGCATGCTGGACCAGTACCTGCAGGAAATCGGGCAGATTGCCCTTTTGACCCCGCAGGAAGAGGTCGAACTGGCTCGTCGCATCAAACAGGGTGACCAGGAAGCCCTGCACCGCCTGACGCGGGCCAATCTCCGTTTCGTCGTATCGGTCGCCAAGAAGTACCAGGGTCAGGGCCTGACGCTGGCCGATCTCATCAATGAAGGCAACTACGGCCTCATCAAGGCTGCCCAGCGGTTCGATGAGACGCGGGGGTTCAAGTTCATTTCCTATGCCGTGTGGTGGATCCGCCAGGCCATCCTGCAGGCGCTGGCCGAGCAGAGCCGCGTGGTCCGTCTGCCGTTGAACCGGATTGGCACCATCTCCAAGATCCGCAAGACGAGCGCCCGCCTGTCGCAGGAGCATGAGCGTCAGCCGAACATCGAGGAGCTGGCCAAGGAACTGGATGTGGACGTGGAGAAGGTCCGCGAAGCCATGCAGCACACGGGTCGGCACCTGTCCATGGATGCGCCCTTCAACGAGGACGACGACAACAGCCTGCTCGACGTGCTTCCGGACGAGGATGACATCAAGCCGGACGACACGCTCATGGACGAGTCGCTCAAGATCGACATTGAGCGCGCCCTCAGCCTGCTGCACCCCCGGGAAGCTGAAATCACGCGCCTCTACTTCGGGATTGGCCGAGAGCATCCGCTGACGCTCGAGGAAATCGGGCAGCGCTTCGGTCTCACGCGCGAACGCGTGCGTCAGATCAAGGAGAAGGCCCTCCGCAAACTCCGCCAGAAGCACCGCCGCGAAGAGCTGCAAATGCACATCGGCTGAGTATCACCCGCCCATCCATGGCGGGTTTGTGGCCGCAACCTCACGGTGCACCGGACACGGTTCCTGATGCGCCCCCGGCAGATAGCCGATGCTCATGAGGAATTCCCCCGTGATCTCTCCCCCCGTGAACCGGAAGGTCTTCCTGAACAGCTTCACCCATTCCGGTTTGGAAAGGGGATGATGATGCGCCAGCCAGGCGGCGAATGAGCCGAATCCGGCCTGCAGTTCCACGATGCGCCGCGCGTTGTGGATGGCCGCATCCACTTTCAGGCGGTTCCGGATGATTCCGGCATCCGCCAGCAGCCGCGCCCGCTCCGCGTCCCCGTATCCGGCCACCGTTGCGATATCGAACTGGTCGTACGCCTGCCGGAAGCCCTCCCGTTTCTTCAGGATGGTCAGCCAGGAGAGTCCTGCCTGGTTGATTTCCAGGATGAGCCGTTCGAACAGCACCCGGTCGTCGTCCACCGGAAACCCGTATTCGGTATCGTGATAGGGACCGTGGAACGGGTGGTTCGGGGCGGCTGAGCAATAGCCGGAGAGGGCTGCCTTATGGGGGTGATTGTCTGGGTCGGGCATGGATGCAGGGGTTTCGGGTCAATCAGGCGTCAAGTCAATCGGGCGCCAAACGCGCTCCGCCTCGAACGCATTTGGTGGGCGCCGGTTTATCCGGTTCAGGCTATTCGTACATTCCGTTTATCGACATCAACTGACCGCGCGCACCCATGTCCTGGCTCAAGCACGTTATCGTGGACCTGGCCATCACGGCCGTCATCATCCTGTACGCCCTGCAGGGCCCCGAATGGGCCTGGTGGATCCTGGTCATCTACACGCCCCTGCTCATCGTCCTGAAGTTGCTGGCCATGTCATCGGGCGTGGCGGGCGCGGTCAAGGCGAAGGGGGGCAACGAGCCGCCGGACTGGTTCTTCCACGTCATCTATGCCGTGAGCGTCCTGCTCCTGTTGCGCGCCGACGATTACCTGTTGGCTGCCGGCTGGGCGGTCATCTGGATCCTGTCGGCGGTCGGCCTGGCCCGTTCGCGCCCGTCAAAGTCACGCTCGACGAAATCCAACGCAGCGAAGAAGTAACCCGTGCTCACCAACTGGTACACACTGTACCATCTTGTGGCGGAATGGCGCCCGGACATGGTGGGCGCCCGCGTGGTCGATGCGTATTCCCAGCACCGCGGCAGCCTGAAGCTGGTGCTCGAATCATCAACCGTACGCACACTCTCCATTTCCCTCCAGGCCCCGCACCGGCACCTGTTCATGTACGAGGGATCGAACCGGGCGCGCAAGAATGTCGCAGACCTCTTTCCCGACGCCCTGGGTCGCCATGTAACGGATGTGCGCTTGGCGGACCGGGACCGCATCCTGTACATCGATCTTTCGGAGGGGCTCCAGTTCGTGGTGGTTCCCTTCGGTCCGCGGGCCAATGTTTTCCTGATGCGCTCCGCGCCCGGCACCGAGCCCATCGATACGTTCCGGGGAGACGATACGCCTCCCGATCCCCGACCGGCTACCTCGCCGGATGCCCTTTTTCCGAAGCCCCTGAAAAAGGAGGTCCAGCAGGTGCTGGCTCATGAGCCCGGCCTGGACCAGGAAGAGGCGGCCCAGGCCCTCCACGCCCGGCTGTTGGCCTCGCCCGAACCGGTGGTCTATTGGGACGGCGACTGGCCGGAGGTGCTGTCCGTGGTGCCGCTGGGCCACCTGGAGGGTGCGCTCCGCCCCGAGCACTTCGCCAATGTGAACGCTGCGGTCCGGACCACCGCCCGAAGCCGGATGGCGCAGGCCCGGTTCCACGCCCGCTGGAAGCCGCTGGTCCAGCGGGTCGAGGCGCGGCTCGGCCAGGTCTCGTCGTCGCTCGAGCGCATGCTCGAGGAACTCGACCGGCCGAGCCGCGCCGACACCTACGAGCGGAACGGGCACCTGCTCATGGCCAGCAGCCACGCCATTCCGGCCGGTCTGGACGGCGTGGAGCTCGAGGACATCGTGGGCGGGGAGGGTGTCGTCCACATCGCGTTGGATCCCGCCCTGTCTGCTGTCCGGAACGCCGAGCGCTACTACGACAAGGCGCGTCGGACACGACTGGCACGCGAGAATGCCCTGGAGCGTCTGGAAGACGTCGAGGCCGAGCGCGACCGGTTGCGCGTCGTGTCCGACGCGCTGGCTGCCGTCCGGACCCTCGATGAGCTGGATGCGGTCCAGGAAGCGCATGCCGGCGTCATCGACGGGCTGCAGCGCGGCGGTGACTCCAGCGATGCCGTTCCGTACCGGCGATTCGCCCTGGACGGCGGGTACGAAGTATGGGTGGGCAGGAATGCCCGGCAGAACGACCAGCTGACATTGCACGACAGCCGCAAGTATGACCTCTGGATGCACGCCCGGGGCGTGGCGGGGTCGCACACGGTCCTCCGCGTGAAAGGCCGGACCGATCGGCCACCCCGGTATATCATTGAGCAGGCGGCGGCCATTGCCGCGTATTTTTCCAAGGCACGAACGAGCGCCATGGCCCCGGTCATGATGACCGAACGCAAGTATGTCCGGAAACCCCGCAAGGCCGTGGCCGGCGCCGTGGTCGTGGAACGTGAAGAAGTTGTCATGATCGAACCCGGATTGCACGGAAAGGCGTTTTGAATCCAGCTCCATCCCCAACGTCCCACCTCGTGGGCGTAATGCACCAAACCGGACCGATTGAATGACGTGGTGGGAATCCCTGTTGCTCGGCCTCATCCAGGGCCTGACCGAGTTCTTGCCGGTGTCCTCGTCGGGGCATCTCGTGCTGGCACAGCACATCCTGGGGATCGCGCCGGGTGAGGACGGGGTATTGTTCGAGGTCATGGTGCACTTTGGGACGTTGCTGTCCATTGTATTCGTGTACAGGGCGCGCATCGGTTCGCTCCTGGCCGGCTTCCTGGGCACCGTTGTCCGCCCGGCCGCCTGGCAGGATCACTACAGGGAAAAAGGCGAATTCCACCTGGGCGTCATGATCCTCCTGACCATGATCCCGACCGGACTCATCTACGTCCTGTTCTCGGACTTTTTCGAGGCATCGTTCTCCCAGCCCCGGTTGGCCTCGGGTGCGCTCCTGGTGACGGGGGTGTTGCTCATGCTGACGGTTCTCCGGCCAAACCCCGACGGTCCGCTGACGGGCGGGAAGAGCCTCCTGGTCGGTCTTGCCCAGGCCATGGCCATGATCCCCGGCATTTCCCGGTCCGGCTCCACCATCTGTACGGCGCTGTATCTCAACGTATCGCCCGTACGGGCCGCCGACTTCTCCTTTCTCATGCTCATTCCCGTGGTTTTCGGGGCAACGCTGCTGAAGGTGGGGGAGGCGCTGTCTGTCGCATCGCAAGCGAATTGGACACTCATGATCTTGGGTGCGGCGGTGGCATTCGTGTCCGGAATCTTCGCCATCCGCATTGTCCTGGACTTCGTCCGGCGCGGAAAGCTGCAGTATTTTGCTGTCTACTGCTTTATTGTCGGCGGGCTTGGTCTCATTTTGATATGAAACCCTTAAGCTGGACGCGGGCTGCCCGATAACGAGGGTGTAACCAACACCATCACCCCATCGGAATGAAGTACCGCATCTATGTCGTCGACGACGACCGGCACTATGCCCGCATGCTGAGCTACCGGCTCGACAAGAATGCGAGCTACGAGGTCGAAGTCTTCAACAACGGGGAGGACGTGCTCAAGAATCTGGGTACGCCACCCGACCTCATCCTTCTGGATATCATGATGCCGGGTATGGACGGGGTCGAGGTACTCAGACATGTGGTGGCCCGTGCGCCCGGCGTACCGGTCATCATGGTTTCCGCGCAAGGGGTCATCGATACGGCGGTCGAAGCCATGAAGCTCGGCGCCTATGACTACATCACGAAAGGTCAGGACGACCTGGTGAAGCTCGATTCCGTGGTCCGGAACGTGCTCGAGAAAGTCTCCCTGGAACGCGAAGTGGAGACGCTGCGCGACGAAGTGAAGGAGAAGTACCAGGTGAAGGGGCTCATTGGCGACAGCGGCCCCATGCACCACGTGTACCGCCTCATCCAGAAGGCAACGCGCGGGGATCTGACCGTGGCCATCCACGGCGAGAGCGGGACGGGCAAGGAGCTCGTAGCCAAGGCCATCCATTTCAATTCAAGCCGGAATCGCGGCCCCTTCGTGGTCGTGAACTGTGCGGCCATCCCCCGGGACCTCATGGAAAGTGAGTTCTTCGGGCACGAGAAAGGGTCGTTCACCGGCGCGCATGCCCGCAAGATCGGCAAATTCGAACAGGCCGACGGGGGCACCATTTTCCTGGACGAAATCGGCGAGTTGGACCTGGACCTCCAGGCCAAACTGCTGCGCGCCCTGCAGGAAGGCGAAATCACCCGGGTGGGTGGCAGCGATACCATTGAATTCAATGCCCGCGTCATCAGCGCGACCAACAAGGACGTCGTTCAGATGATTCGCAACGGCACGTTCCGCGAAGATCTGTACTACCGGCTGTTCCAGTTCCCGGTCCCGCTTCCACCCTTGCGCGAACGCGGATCGGACCTGCTGGTCCTGGCCAATTACTTCCATCGCGAATACACGAAGGCGCATCCCGAATTCAAGGGCAAGACCCTGTCGGCGGGCGCCCGTCGCGCCATTGCCAACCACCGCTGGCCCGGCAACGTGCGTGAGCTGAAGAGCGCCATTGAACGCGCTATCCTGCTCTCCGACGAAGAAGAAATCTCGGCCGCGGACCTCATGATTTCCGACGTCAACCCCATTTCACCGTGGGCCGACCGGATGACCCTGGCCGAAGCGGCGGAGACCAATTTCTCGGCACCGTCCACGAACGGCGTTCATTCGGACGACGACGATGATGACGCCGACGAGGATGCCATCAGCATTGAAAGCTCGGACGGCGGCATCGTGTCGCTGGAAGAGTTGAAGCACCGGGCCGTAGAACGGGCGTACCGGCTGTGCGAACAGAACGTGGACCGGGCCGCTGTCGAACTGGGCATTGGCCGGGCTACCATGTATCGGCTCCTGAAGAAGTACGATATGATGTAGGCGCACCTTTCGGCCGGGCACGCGTACAACACGGGGTGCTTCAACGGTATATTGCGCCATGCGACTGACTGAATACGAACGAAAGGCCCAACGCGAAATCGAGGAATGGCAACACGGGGATGCATCCCTGATTGCCCAGGCCATGAATTGGGCCATGCAGCCCATGGATTGGGTGGTCCGCCGGGCCGTTCCGGCCGACATGGTGGATCAGGCCGATCGCTCCATCAGTGATTTCCTGTCCATGCTGAGCGATGCCTCCGCATGGACGTACGACCCCGATGAAGTCCTGGCCGCCGCGCGCAATGCCGGTCTGGAGGTGGAACAGGTCCGGGATCTGAGGGATCGTCCGCTCGAAACCCTGGACAAACTCGCCAAGGCATACGTCTCGGAAAACGCCATCCTGGCGGCGGTTGAAGGAGGTGGCACCGGCCTGGGCGGCGCGTTCCTGATTGCCGCCGACATCCCGCTCCTCTTCACCATCAACCTGCGGCTCATCCAGCAGATCGGTGCAGCGTACGGGTTTCCGGTGAAAGGCCCCGAATACCGGGCCATTGTGCTCTCCATCTTCAACGTCGCTGCCTCATCGGGACGCGAAGCCAAGAACGAAGCGCTCCGCGAAATCACGGTGGCCGCGGCTGCGTTTGCCGGTGAGCTGGGGTACAAGGGCCGCGTCAGCGGCACGTTCCGGGACCAGAACCGGCATCTGCCCCGCGAAATTGCCAAGAACATCGTGGGCCGGAAGCTCGCGCAAGCCATTCCCATTGCCGGAGCGGCTGTCGGCGCCGGAATCAACTATTGGTTCACAACCGAGACCGCCGAAACGGCCTATATGTTGTTCCGGGCGTTGTACCTTGAGCGAAAAGAACGCTCCTGATGTCCCTCGTCGCCATCGTGGGTCGCCCGAATGTGGGCAAGTCCACGCTTTTCAACCGCCTCACCGAGGATCGTCGCAGTATTGTGGACGATCAGCCCGGCGTTACACGTGACCGCGTATATGGTCATGTGGAATGGGGTGGCCGCACGTTTTCCGTGGTCGATACGGGAGGATTCGTGCCGCAGTCCGAGGATCGCTTCGAGGCTGCCATACGGGAGCAGGTGCTGCTCGCCATCGAGGAGGCCGACCTCATCCTGTTCGTCGTGGATGTCACGGTAGGCATCACGGATCTGGATGATGAGATGGCCAAGCTCCTCAGGCGCAGCAATCGGCCCGTCCTGCTGGTTCCCAACAAGGCGGACAACGATGAGCGCCGGTGGGATGCGAACGCGTTCTATACGCTGGGATTCGAAGAGATGTATGCGCTGTCGTCCATCAACGGGATGGGCACCGGAGACATGCTGGACCGCGTCCTGGAGCTCTTGCCCCCGGAGCCCGAGCCTGAGCCCGATGCACGTCCCCGGATTGCCATCATCGGCCGCCCGAACGTGGGCAAGTCCTCGCTGACGAATGCCCTGTTAGGCACGGACCGGTCCATCGTGACCGAGATCAGCGGCACCACGCGTGACTCCATAGATACCGCGCTCGTCTACAAGGGTCGGGACATCGTCCTCGTGGATACCGCAGGTCTGCGCCGGAAAGCACGCATAAAGGAGAACGTGGAGTTCTACTCCTGGCTTCGGACGGAGCGGGCCATTGAGACCTGCGACGTCGCCGTGTTGCTCATTGATGCCAGTGAAGGCCTCGAAGCCCAGGACATCCGCGTCTTGACGAGCGCCGAGCGCATGAAAAAAGGCCTCGTGATCGGCATCAACAAGTGGGACCTGTACGCCGAGAAGGAGACCAATTCCGTGCGGGATTACGAACGGCTCATTCGTGCCCGGCTGAAGACGCTCGAGTACATCCCCATTTTCACGATCTCCGCCGTCACCAAGCAACGCATTTACAAGGTGCTCGACGAGGCCCTGGCCGTCATTGACCGCCGCGGCAAGCGCGTGACGACGAGCGAGCTGAACGACGTCATCCTGCCGGCCATCCAGCGGGTGCATCCGCCCACGTACCGCGGGCACCACGTCAAGAT
This sequence comes from Rhodothermales bacterium, assembly GCA_040221055.1. NCBI lineage: Bacteria > Pseudomonadati > Rhodothermota > Rhodothermia > Rhodothermales > Rhodothermales bacterium. The sequence goes on from JAVJVN010000022.1 coordinate 23,126, forward strand.
CAAGTTCGCCACGCAGGTCCGCGCCGATCCGCCGGTCTTCAACTTCTTCTGCAACTACCCGAAGGGTGTGAAGGAGTCCTACCGGCGCTACCTGGAGAACCAGCTCCGCGAAGCCTTCGACTTCCAGGGCGTCCCGCTGACCCTGACGTTCAAGGAAAAGAGCTGAACTGTCCGCCGCAGGTCGCCAATCGAGAATGCGCTGCCGGTGTGAAGTCCGGTTTCACGGGCACGAATTTGTGCACTGGAATGGCAGCGCAGCGTCGCGTATGCTGAAAGGAGGGGCATTGCTGTGATGTACCCAGGTTACACCAAGCCCCGTCTGGCACCATGAAGTTTGCTCACCTTCTCAGAACCTGTGCTATCCCCCCCCTGATTCTCTTTGTTGCCATCCTCCTCGGGATATCGCGTCCTGCGGGAGCGCAGATTGAATTGGACAGTGCAGGGAGAATAGGCGTTGGATCCGCGACTCCTGTCTCAAACACGCAGCTGAAACTGAGCACGAGTTTGGCTGGCGGCATTTCCATCTTTTCAACCGGAAGTTCCGGAGCTGATACGTACGGCTTGTATTCAAGCATTTCAACCGGCGGTACATATCAGTATGGAGTGTATGGAGAGGCGTCAACGTCTGCGACCAAGAATTATGGATCAGCAGGAAAGGCCACCGGAGCGACGCACAATTATGGTTCCTACGGTATCGCGGGGTCAGGCTCTGCTATTGGTGCGTATGGGTGGGCTCTGTCTGGTACAACTCGCTACGGGATATATGGCGGTGTAACTTCTCCGGGAGCGAGTGATTATGGCGTGTATTCGTACGGCAACATGTACACGACCGGTACGCTGACTCAAATGTCCGATGGGAGATTCAAGAGAGATATATCAGGAATTCCCGACAACATCAAGTCTGGCCTCCTGAGTAGCAATCCGGCCAGATACAGGTTCGCCACATCTGCGGAATTGACAGCCTCAGGGCTCCCCGAGGCATCACTTTCATCCGGGATTCGCTATGGCTTCGTTGCTCAAGAGATGCAGGTTTATTTGCCAGAACTGGTTACCAACGAGACGTTGACCGTCCTTCCTCCCGATGAGGACGCGTTGGAGCCGAGCTTGACTGAAACTCTGGGAATAAATTACATCGAACTGATCCCGATTCTAGTCGCTATTGTCCAGGATCAACAGGCTCAGATCGAAGCTCTTCAGACGGCCGTTCGTGGCGCGGGTATTGAGCTGCCTGATTCAGAATCAGACAATAAATAACTGAGTCAATTCACTTGGGTCGTGAATTTGCAGCATGATGAGATTGAAAGAACTTTCGACTAAGCAGTCAAACCCGGAATACACTCTTCATGAAAGAATGTCGATACGAGAGGATACCATATGAAAGAGTTTTTAACAAAATTTATTATCCTGTTAGGTTTCTCAGTCGTTTTAATAACACTTGATGTTTTAGCTCAGAGTGCTGTCGTCTCTCTTGACTCAGATGGAAACCTTCTGATTACTGCAGAAATGGACTATGCCGAGCAAACCTTTGATGAATGGTGGGCAGAACCATATGGGAACTCATCAGATCCGGCAGCTAACATCTACAATTGGCTGTATTTTGACATCTACAACGGAAATTTCGAGAACAATTATACATGGTTTACTCTTGATGAACAATCGTTCAGAAATACGTGGCCAAATTTTGACAGTTCACATTCGTATTGGGATAGTTTTCTGAAGCATGCCTACTATTTCGGACTGTATATATTCGGCGACGACACATTTGGCGAAGATTATGCGAACAATACGACGGGAATTGACAGTTTGCAATTCAACGGTGCGAATTCGTATATCGCAGGCAAGTATTATGCGGGAATCAATTCTTCATGGAATGGCACACTGCATTACGATCTTGAGATTCCTTTTGATCCGCCAGTTAACGACCCCTTGGATGGAACGCTGACACAAGGCACAAACACGCCTCGAACAGACCCTGTAATTCATACTATTGAAAGTGGTTATGGAACGGGGAGTTGGATTGTCGGCCCTTCGGGTGTTGTAGATTATGAGTCTGTTGGTCTTGTGAGTGGTTCGTACGAGTTCGTTGGGTACATCAACACCCACGACGATGTGGGCCCTCCAAAGATAAATTACATCTCAGCATGGCAGCCCAACGTGCCGTATGTACGGTTTACGATTGTGGATGAGGATAACCCAATGACTCCGCGAACTACAATTGGTCACTCTACGTCGTATGTGGGCGAAGCCAGCATTGTGACCAATGACACTAAATTCGTCATCGAAAGTGGAGCCCATGTGAAGTTCATCGTCAAGAATGATGCGATCACACTTTCAAGTGGCTTTCATGCAAAACTAGGCAGTAGTTTCAGAACGTATTCAGACGGTGGTTCGACATCTTTGTCTAAGCGTGGTTATAACAACATGCCAGACGCACAGATACATACAGAAGACGCTACGCAAGTTGTTGAACCTGGACTTCTGTCCGTGTATCCGAATCCAACCCGAGGATCTGTTCGTATTGGATATACCATTCTGGATGAAGGTCCCGTATCGATGGTCGTATATGACATATTGGGTAGAGAGATCTCGGTCTTGGCACGTAACCTTGTTCAGTCTGAAGGAGGACATAGTGTAACGTGGAATCTGAACGATGTTCTGGTTAACCGTTCGTCGAGTGGCGTGTACATAGTCAGATTTGTGGCAAATGACCGCGCCAGTACAACCATGTTTACCGTAATACCGTGACTTTCGTCACATGACAACGATATGGCGCCAGTGTAAAATTAGACTGCGCCTTTGCTGGGGAAAATGTGACCTGCTGCCAATTTACGTCTGTCTGTCTCGTTCTATTCGTTGGCATTTGGTCTGATGCTGAAGCACAAGACGTCAGAGATGAAACGGGTGAGTGCCTCCCGGCACTTGGCGCGGATCATTTGTCCGTCGGTAATGTCCGAGCGCTGATAACGAACAATGGAGAGCTGTTCGCGAGCCGAGACACGCTTGGTTATGAGGTGCCGCGTGGCTCAGGGCTTCACTCACTGGGAGGATTGAATCTGTGGATAGGGGGGATAGTCGACGACCAGAAAAGTGCATCAGGGGCGGAACGAGCTGTTCAGACGGCATATGCCGAATTTTGGCCGGGTCCGATTCTTGATGACGAAAATCCACCTTCTAATTGCAACGAGTATGACCGACTATACCGCATCGTTTACAACGATGATATCATCGGACAATTGCACCCGTCCAACGCGGTACTGACCTGGCCCACACATTTGGGTGCTAAGTACGAAAACGTGAACAAGGTTGATGAATATCAGCCACGCGATGGAGACAGACCGCTGGTCTTCGGAGACGAGATGTTGTGGTGGCTCATGAACGACCGGGGTAATTCACATCTGAATACCAGAGGGAGGCCAGTTGGCGTTGAGGTCAGAACCATGGCATATGCCTTCGGCGTGCCCGGTACGGTTGGGAATACAACTTTCTATCGATACGAAATCAAAAACAGGAACAGTGTACCCATAGACAGCATGTTCGTCGGTTGGAAGATAGACGGTATTGATGATCGCGCCAGTGATCCCGACAATTACATGGGCACGGACACGACATTGAGCCTCATGTACATCTACAACAGCGATGCGGATGATATCGCGTATGGCTCTCAGCCACCCGCAATAGGTGTCTTCGTTCTAGAAAACGAGCTGAAGCGTTCATCTGGTGCTGGATACGAAAGGCGCGTTCTGGCACCCGAGTTCACATCTACTATCCCGATCTATCCTCAGATTGGCACGGCAGTGCGAAGTGCTGACGATATGTATACTTGGCTGAATGGGCAGTGGCCAATACTTCGACATTTATCGACTCTCCCATACGATATGCGTGAGGGTGGAGACGGGGGGTATCTACATCCCGTTGATGGTCCATCGGTATCCTTCATGTATCCGGGAGACCCGATAAACGGAAGCTTCTGGTCCATGATGAATACAGACGGTAATGGACACCAGGCTCGCCGTGAATACCCGGTAATGTTGGGTAGCGTCGGCCCCGTCTCGCTCCAGCCGAATGATATCCACGTCGTCACCATCGCGATTGTATGGGCGCAAGGGCAAAACAACTGGGATTCTGTTCGGAAACTTCGCGATGAAGTTGCTTACATACGCAGTATTGCCCCAATACTGACTTCTCCCAGGTCTATTCCAAAATCGACACCTACTGAACCGTCGCTTTCGTTGTCGTTAGGTATTTTTCCCAACCCATTTCGCAGCTCAACCTCCGTTTCCTTTTCCATCCCGACTTCGGCAGACATTGAAATCAGCGTATTCGACGTACTTGGGAGACAGGTCGGATCTGTGGCTGATGGCTTCTTTGAGGTGGGTACGTACACACGGTCATTTGATGCATCCGAGCTGACGCCGGGCGTCTATTATATGCGCTTCAGTATCATCGGCAAGAGCTTCGCGCGCAGCATCGTCGTTATGTAGTGTTCAGCCTCTCATCAATACCGTTTGAAGGTCGCGGGAAGGGAGGAATCTGACGCCGCCTCGTGTTATCTTGGGCGACTGACACACTTCACACACGTGATATGGCTGGTACCTACAAAAACACATCCACTCCGAACGAACGGAAACTGAATTTCTGGGAGAAGCTGTATCTCCCCGAGGTGTTCAAGGGGCTGGGATACTCCTTCCGGAAGATCTACCAGGAGCCCATGTACACCTTCCAGTACCCGGAAGAGCAGTGGTATCCGCCGGACAGCTATCGCGGCCGACCGGTGCTGGTGGAAGAGGAGGGCAAGCCGCGTTGCGTGTCCTGCAACCTGTGTGCCCGCGCCTGCCCGCCGATGGCCATTTCCATGCAATCCGGTGAGATTGACGGCCCGAAGGAACGCGAACCGGCGTGGTTCGAAATCAACATGCTGCGCTGCATCTATTGCGGATTCTGCGAGGAAGTGTGTCCGGAAGAAGCCATTGTGATGTCCAAGGAATACGACCTCACGTTCCAGCACCGGGATGAGGCCATTTTCGGGCTCGACCGCCTGCTGGTCCCCAAGGAGCGCCTGGCCGATCGCCTGGACTACCTGGATCGCCAGCGGAATCCACAGTACGGGTCGGATTGGTCCTACCGCAAGGACAACAACCGGCATTCGCTCCGTGACAGCCCCTTCCTGGGTGCGTTGGCCGCAGACATGCACGCGTCGTGAGGACGGACCGGGACACCATCCTGGACCAGGTGGCGTATTTGATCGATGAACTGACCGCGCAACTCCCCCACCTGGAGCGGCTTCCGGAGGACCGGTTCACGCTCGCCCCGTTCGGCGGCCAGGGCTCCATCCGGGATCGATACGCCGACATGCTCCGCCTGGAACGCGAAGAGCATTTGCCGCACATGGGGGCCGTGCTGCCGACCGACACGCCGGAGGACGACGCATCGACCGTTGCCATTGTGGAGGCGATCGTGGCGCACAGGGAAGCGCTGGTCCAGGTGCTCAGCAGCGCGGACGAATGGGACGAGGCGCGGGCATCGTATCTTCACCAACTGGCCATCCGGGATGCCGAGCGGCTGCGGGATGTGGCCGAGCAATTCTTCGAAATGAGGTCATAGTGGCCAAAGGCAACGCGTGGAAGGAATTGATGACCGCGGTCAAGGCCGGTCGGTTCGAGAATCTGTACCTGTTCCACGGGGAAGAGCGCTGGTTCATCGATACGCTCCAGCGCGCCATCATTGACGCGGCCATTCCGCCCCACGAACGGGATTTCAATTTCGACCTGCTGTACGGCGCTGAAGTCGATGCGCAGCAGGCGCTGTCAGCCTGTCAGGCGTATCCCATGATGGCGGAGCGGCGTCTGGTGGTCATCCGGGACTTCGACCAGATGAAGGACAACACGGTCTTCAAGGTGCTCGCCGAACGTCCGAATCCGGCGGCCATCGTGGTCCTGGTCTGTTCCGGAAAGCCGAACATGTCCCGGCATCCGTACAGGGCGCTCAAGGATGCTGCCCGGGTGGAAGCCTTCAACGCCCTGTGGCCCAACGAGGTACCTCGCTGGATAGAGGTGCTGGCCCGCGAAAAGGGGTATCGCATGGACCCCAAGGCGGTACAGATGCTGGCGGATTCGGTGGGGACCTCGCTGTCGACGGCCGCCGCCGAACTGGACAAGTTGTCGGTGTACGCGGGAGACCGGGAAGTCCTTACGGCCGATGATGTTGTCCAGGCTACCGGTCAGACCCGCGAGTTCAATGTCTTCGAATTGCAACGGGTTGTGGGCGAGGCCTGCTATTCTGACGCACTCCGCATATCGGAACGATTGTTGCAGCAGTCTTCCAATACAAGGGGAGAGTGCGCGAGAATAATCGCGGTACTGTCTTCGTTCTTTCTGAAACTGTGGCAACTGACAGGATTGCAGAAGCAAAGAATCGCTGAAAAAGACATGGCCCGGGCGGTCGGGGTTTCGCCCTACTTCCTCAAGGACTATCTTGGTTCCCTGAGGCAATACGACCAGAATGGCCTTGATCGCGCGATTTCGTCGCTTCTTGCGGCCGACTTCGAGCTCAAGGGCGGCAGCGCCCGCGACGAGCGGACCATCCTCCACGTCATGTTGCGCCGAATGATGATCGGCCGGTAACGCGGACGTTTTGTCAGCATCCAAAGAACCATGAGTACAAAGACTGAACAGGCTGGGACGTTGAAGAAGCGCACACTGAAGGTGAAAGCATCCGATTTCGGACTCGGGGGAAACCTGAATCCGAACAATCGGCATTACGATGCGCTCAGCCAGATGAGTGACGAGGATCTCATGTCGCAGTTCCAGATGGGAACGGTCGAGGCCTTTGACATCCTGGTCGGTCGGTACAAGGATCCGCTGACGAATTACATCTACCGCTTCCTCGGCGACATGAAGGAGTGTGAGGACCTGCTGCAGGAGACCTTCCTGCGCGTGTACCGGAACCGTCACTCCTACCGCCGGATTGCAAAGTTCTCGACGTGGCTGTACACGATTGCGGGCAACCTGGCCCGGTCGGAGTACCGCAAGCGCAAGCGTCGCCGTCTGTATTCCCTGCAGTCCGTGAACCGCGACGACGAGGAATACGAGGTCGAAATCCCGGACGAGACGTTCTCCCCGGACAAGCACGCCGAGAGCACCATCCAGGATTTCTTCATCCAGGAAGCGCTCAAGCAGATCCCCGAGGAATTCCGGGAAGTGGTCGTGCTTCGGGATGTCCAGCAGCTCGCCTACGAAGAGATTGCCGACATCACCGGTCTGCCCATGGGTACGGTCAAGAGCCGGATCAATCGTGGCCGGACGAAACTGCAGAGCCTGCTCAAGGAAGTCTACACGCCGCAGTCGGACGACTGAGGCGGGACAGGTGTTGGCGTTCGGGCCTGAAGGCTCGGGCGAAACCTTGCGCACATATCGTGGTACGGAAATCAGAACACGTACCACGGCCTATGCACGAAGGATACAGCCCTGATTTCCTGGAAGACCCGCTCGACGAACTCATGTGTGAGTACGTGGACGGTACCATGGATCCCGCCGTACGCGCCGCATTCGAGGAGTTCCTGGAAGCCAATCCCGAATTGCTCGAGGAAGCCAAGTGCCTCTGCCAGACGCGCGACATGCTGTGCTCGTACGGTTTCCGAAATACGCAGTCAAGCCAGTGTCAAATGCGCCGGCGCGTCGTTGACGAAATCGGTCGCAAGGATCGGTCCGAGAAAGTGATTGCGGACAGGTTGGCGAATATTGCGCTGGTGACTTCGGCGGTCGGGCTGGTACTGATTTTCGGAATGATGGTCGGGTTGACCAACGATGCCGTGCCGGTCGTGGTCGGAGAGCAGGTGGCGTCGGAAGAGCCGGAAACGCCCGTGGACAGCATGGTTCAGCCGGTCGATGCGCATTTTGGACTGTCGGGCGGTGTTCCGCTTGAATGGAGAATCGACCAATCCCGCACCGGACTGGTTGCCCCGATATCCTCCCTGCCCGTACTTTCCTCGTCTGTCCACATGACCCCGTCCGTGTCGCGGGCCCGATCGGGCTTCCAGACGGCATCGGCCGCGGTTTCGGCTTCGGCCTCGGGGTCCAGGTAGGTCAGACGGCCTTTCAGTTTTTTTCCGGTCTCCACCGAGTCCGGGCCCTTAGCTCAGCGGTTCAGAGCGCTCGCCTCACACGCGAGAGGTCACAGGTTCGAATCCCGTAGGGCCCACAAAAAATCCACCCTTTTCGGGGTGGATTTTTTTTTGGCCCGGAGGGTGAGAACCGTACCCGAGGGAGGTTCAAACGAGCGGGCTGGGCGTCTGGAAGCCGACAGGAGGTTCGTCCTCGACTTCTTCAACAGCCTTCCAGAGGTTATCGGGCCGACACGATCGTCATGACATTGGCCGTGAATTCGGCGTTGCCGGAGGCCTGGATGGAGGAGTTGGACTCCAACGCGGCCTTGGCTTCCGATTCGAACTGCGCCTTGGCGTCAATGATGGCATCCACACTCGAAGACGAATTAACCTGAGCGTTGAACGCGGCCCGGGCATTGCCGAGTGCACCGGAGACGAGGGCCGAGAGGTCGAGACCAAGATTCAACCCACCGTTGACTTCGACGGCCACATCACTGGCGAAATCATCCCAGGCGGCGTTCATTTCCGCCTCGGACTGGGCCGAAAGGAGGGATGCGCGCAGGGCAGCAGCAGAACTGGCCACGGCCGTAGCTCGGGCCGATGCGGTTGCGTGTCCCTGGAAGGCCGATACGACGGCTTCTCCTGTGGCGTCGGCCTCAAGCAGATGAGCCCGCTGACGCAGGGCAAACCGAGCCTGGGCGGAGAGTCCACTGGACAGGGCTTCAAGCGTGATCCGGGCTACCTGACGCGAATGTGCACTCGTTTCAGCGTCCACTCCGGCGTCCGTATGGACGGATGCCATGGACGATTCAAATGCCGCCATGGCATTGGCGCGGGCCTGGGCCGTCGCATCCGCATGCAGGCTGGATTGGAGCTCACCGAATACACGGGCCTTTTCCGACACCATGAGTTCAAGGGTCGCGTCCGACTCGTTGGCCTGGTGACGCATCCAGCGCCCTTCGGCCTCTACGGCTGCACGGATGGCTGCGGCAATCTGGGCGTTCGTGGTCGCGCTGGATTGGAGGTCGGCGGCAGCACGACTGTCCACGAACAGTGCGACGTCGGCTGGCGTGACGGGTTCGTTGTTACCGTCCTGCTGCTTGGCCGCAACATACACATCAGCCTCGGCGGTGGTCTCTGCGTTGATGTTCATGGCCGAGACCGCCCGGGCAGTGCCGTTGGCCGTCGCCAATGTCCGTCCTTCAAAACCGTTTTTGGTGGCGACGACCATCATGACGTCGGCATCGGCCTGGGTCTCCAGGGTATAGGTGCCGTTTTCGTCGGTGGTCGTTTCACCTTCGGAAGGCTGGACAGCACCGCTGTCGTCGATTTCACGGGCCGAAACCTTGGCATTCTCTACGTCGCCCTGTTTGGCGACGGCATTCTCGTCCGTGACCCGGCCCGTGATGACCGTGGTTTCGGAGGAGGAATCAGCCGGATTGGAATCACTGTCGCAACCCGCAAACAGCAGGCCGGCCATCAAGATGGGGGCAAAAAGTATTCTACGCATGGATACACCGTGGGATTGTTCAACAAGTTGTGACCATGTTATCGCACGGGGAGCATGTGGCTCTATCGGCAGAGTCGGAATCCGGCGTCAGACTGCACCGGTTCTGGTGTAGGAATATTCCTACACCGGCCCGAAGAGGTCGTGCTGCATGGCGTACTTGACCAGTTCGGCGTTGGAATCCAGGTGCAGTTTCTCCAGGATGCGCGAGCGGTAGGTGCTCACCGTCTTGACACTCACGTTCAGTTGCTCTCCGATCCGGGTCAGGGAGTGACCGTTCACAATGCCGTGAAGCACATCGAACTCCCGATCGGACAGGGAGGCGTGCAACGGGGTGTCGTTCGGGTCGTCAAGTACGTCGAGCAATTTTTCAGCCAGGGTCGGCGAAATGTACCGCCGGCCGTCCGCTACCCGGGCCACCGCATCCAACAACGTATCCGGAGCCGTGCCCTTGGCGACATATCCCGCCGCGCCCGCCCGCAACACGCGCACGCCGTACTGCTCCTCATCGTGCATGCTGAGGACAAGCACGGGTGTATCCGGATACGCCGAGATGATATGCTCGAGTACCTGGAAGCCCGACATTTCCGGCATGTTCAGGTCCAGGACGACCACGTCAAACCGATCCCGGGCGAGGGCGTCCAGGACCTCCTGGCCTGACCCGGCCTCCGCAATCCGCGCAATCAGGTCCGACTCCAGCAGAATCTGGGCCAGTCCTTTCCGGACGATGGCATGGTCGTCTGCAATCAGGATGTTCATGAGTGGATGACGGGTACGAGGACTTCCACGGTGGTTCCATGGCCGGGGGCTGAATGTACGGTCAATCGACCATTCCATGGGGCAATCCGCTCCCGCATCCCCAACAGTCCCAGCGATTCTCCGGCCCGTCCGTCCTTCTCCCGGATGCCCACACCGTCATCCTTCACGACCAGGACCAGGTTTTCCCCTGGACATGTCAGGCTGACGTCAATGGCGGCGGCTTGGGCATGCCGGGCAATGTTCGTCAGCAGCTCCTGGAATATCCGGAAGATGGCCGTCGTCAATCCGTCAGGCAATTCGCGGGTTTCCATGGCACCGAGTCGAACGGTCAACCCGGACCGCTTGCCGAACTGGCGCGCCTGCCAATCGATGGCGGCCGCCAGTCCAAAATCATCAAGGATGCCCGGCCGCAATTCGTGGGCAATGCGACGGGCCGTTTCGAGCGTCGAAGAAAGGCGGGCATCGATGTCCCCGAGGCGGCCGAGGGCTTCATCTTCCCCGAAATGACGAACCACCCATGCCACGTCGATCTTCAGGGCCGTCAATTCCTGTCCGAGTACGTCGTGGACTTCCCTGGATATCCGGGTCCGTTCGGCTTCCAGCAGGTCGCCCTGGTGGCGACTCAAATTCCGCAGCAACGCTTCGTGTCGCAGGCGCTCCCCTTCGTCGCGCAGGTAGACGATCTGGATATCCCCGTCCGGCTCGGCGATGGCGTTCACGTGGGCGGTGACCGGGTGCATGCTCCCATCGTGCAAGAGGACATCCACACGGCCTTCGGGGAACGCGCGTCGCTCCATCCCATCCGGGCCTTCCGAGCGGAAGTCCGGTGCAAGAAGTCCATGGAGACGTGTTCCGGCGAGCGAAGTTCGGTTGTCCCCGGCGCCCGGACCGAACAGCCGGGTCGCTGCATCATTGGCATCGAAAATGACGCCGTTCCGATCGGCAAGCAGGATGGCGTCCGGGCTCAGCTTGAAGAGCTCACGGAACCGATTCTGGGTGAGCCGCGCCGCGGCCTTCGAGCGTTCAGCCTCCGTGACGTCGTGGCTGGTGCCGAACATGGCTACGGCGTGCCGACCCTCATCCAGGACGACCTCCCCGCGGAGATGGATCATCCGCTCCTCCCCGTTCGGACGCACAATCCGGTGGTTCATATCCAGCGGCTCATGGGTATCCATGCTGCGCGAAATCGCATTCCGGACGGCATCCCTGTCATCCGCATGAATGGCGTCCTGGAAACGATGATAGGAAACCGGCGATCCGGGCTCGAATCCGTACATCCGGCAATGCTCCGCTGACCAATCCAGTCGGTCCGTCCCCACGTCCCATCGCCAACTCCCGATGTGGCCGATGCGTTGGGCCTCGGAAAGCTGGTCCTCCCGGTGCTTGATTTCCGACATGGCGGTCCGGAAGTGGGTCACATCCCGGGAACTCACAATGACTTCCATCGCGCCGGACGTCGTACGTACGGTCGTGGCCCGGCTTTCCAGGATCCGCCAAGATCCGTCGGCATGCCGGAACCGGTATTCCACGGTCACGCGGACGCCTTCACGGTGTCCATACTCCGACAGTTTGGCCAGCAGGCGGCCGCGGTCGTCATCATGGACATGATCGCTGAAGGACCGTCCAATGAGGTCCTCCGGCTTCCAACCCAGTACGGTGGTCAATGAGGGGCTCTCGAATTGAATGATCCCTTCCACGTCCAATACGGTCAAGACGTCCTGCGAATGGTTGATCATCCGTTCGTACCGGGCGGACGGCTCCATCCGGAACCGGCTGCCGGCGGCCCGGGCCGCCAACATGTGCAGTTCACCACGCCGGCTGACATGCGACAGGGGCAACACGTCCAGGCATCCGGACGCAAGCAGGTTGCCCCGGGCCCGCACGGAGGGCAAATGATCATCCGAGTGGATCCATGCGACCGCGCGATGCGGGAGATTCTCCGTCAGCAGGGTCAATGCCCGCTCGCCTCCATCATCCGTGGCAACGAGCACCACATGCGCATCGGACAGGTGCGGTACGGACCCGGGCTCGGCGATTTCCACCCGTTGGAACGCATCGTGCAGCAGCCGGACCACGTCCATTTCCGGGGTCTCGACCGAGACCCAAATCGCCGATTGCGTTTTCATTTCATCCGGAGTGCGCATCGCATATATTTCATGAACCCAATACCCCCCTGTCATGATCGGAAAAACTGTCGCCCAATACCAGATCCAGGAGCAATTGGGCTCCGGAGGCATGGGCGTCGTCTACAAAGCGGTGGACACGAAGCTCGGCCGGACGGTCGCGTTGAAGTTCCTCCCGGTCTCGTTCCATTCCGACGAAAAGGCCAAAGAGCGATTCATGCAGGAAGCGCGCGCAGCGTCGAGCCTGGACGATCCGCATATCTGTACCATCCACGATATCGCCGAGACGGATGACGGGAAGTTGTTCATCGTCATGGCGTTCTACGACGGCCAGACGCTCAAATACCTGTTGGAGGAGCACCCGCCCTCGATTGCAGAGGCCTGTGGTATGGTGCGCCAGGTTGCCAAGGGACTGACGGCAGCGCACGAAGCGGGTATCGTGCACCGGGACATCAAGCCCGCCAACATCATGGTGACCGAGAAGGGGCTGGTCAAGGTCCTCGACTTCGGCGTGGCGAAGTTGAGCGGGCTGTCCGATCTGACGCAGGCCGGCTCGACCATGGGCACGGCGTCCTACATGAGCCCCGAGCAGGTGCGCGCGGAAACCATCACCGCGCAATCGGACATCTGGTCCATGGGGGTCATCCTGTACGAACTGCTCGCCGGGAAGCGTCCGTTTTCCGGGGGATACGAAGCGGCGATCACCTATTCCATCCTGAATGAAGCGCCCGATGCGTTGCCCGATCGGGTGCCCGCCGAACTCAAGGAAATCGTAACGCGCTGTCTTGCGAAGTCCCCATCGGACCGTTTCGTCTCGGCGCGGGAGCTGGCCGATGCGTTGACCCCGTTTGCCGACCCGACGCTCGTGCAGACCGTAGAGCGGCCGGCGGTCCAGGCGGCGGCTTCACGTGGAGTGGGTACGGGTGTTCCAGGCGCAGACCCGGAACGGGCGGTGCGTCAGGCAGCCATCAAATTCAGCATTTTTGCCACCGTGGGGCTGTTGGCGGTCTATATGGCCATGCTGGCGTTCGGTCTGCCGGACTGGGTTCTTCCGCTCGGGGTCGTGCTCATGCTGGCCGGCCTCCCCATCGTGCTCTATGCGGCATCGCTGGAGCGGAAACGGGCGGTGTTGAACTCGGGAGAGCGGGCCCGCCTGTCCGGCCTCAGCGCATGGCTGACCACGCGTCGGGCCTTCCAGGGGGGGCTCCTGGCCCTCGGTGCGCTTGGCTTCATGGCAGGCGGTTATCTGGGCTTGCGTGCGGCAGGCGTGGGGCCGTTCGCCACCCTCATCAGTTCGGGCGCCCTCACCGCCCAGGATGTCATCCTGGTGGCGCATTTTGACAACAGTACGGACGACCCTTCATTGAGCACCACCGTGACGGAAGCGCTCCGGATAGACCTGTCGCAGTCGGGTGCCTTTCGACTGATGGACCGGTCCGCCATCCAGGACGGGCTCATCCGTATGCAGGTGAATCCGGATACGGTGCTCACGTCCAGTCTGGCCAGGGTGCTGGCCGAGCGGGAGGGCGTCAAGGCGGTAATCGAGGGGGATATCAACCGGGCCGGTGCGGGGTACATCCTGAATACCCGGATCGTGTCGTCGTCCGATGGTCGTCAGCTGGCGGCATTCCGGGAAAACGCCAATTCCGATGCCGACGTCCTTGGGGCCATAGATCGGGCCTCGGCGCGGCTGCGCGAGGAAATCGGCGAATCCATCACATCCATCCGCAGCAGCCAGCCCCTGGAGCAGGTCACGACCAGCAACACGGAGGCGCTCAGGCTGTACACGGAGTCCGAACGCTTGGCCGATACCGGTGCTTTTCCCCAGGCCCGGGACATGATGCAACGGGTGGTCCGCATGGACCCGGACTTCGCGATGGCGTACCGGAAACTGGCCGTGTTGAATGCCAACGCGGGAGGACCGCAGGATTCCACGCGGGCGTGGATATCACGGGGGTATGCGCTTCGCGAGAATCTGCCCATGCGCGAGCGGTTGCTTACGGAGGCGTACTACTATTCAATCGTGGAAGATGATGACGACAAGGAGGCAGCAGCCTATGAGGAGGTCCTTCGCCGGTACCCGTACGATGAGACCGCGCTGAACAATTTGTCCATCATTTACAACGACGACTCCCGTCATGCTGAAGCCGAAGAGCTCATCCGGCGGGCGTTGACGGTGCGGGACGGGTCGACGTTCCGCAGCAATCTGGTCCGTGCGCTTGCCGGGCAGCAACGTTTCGATGAGGTCAGAACCGAACTGGAGGCCTACGACCGTGCGTTTCCCGGACTGACCCGCGTGGCTTTGGAGCAGGTCTACCTGGCCTTCGCGGAGGATGACATCGAGCAGGCGTACGCGTGGGCGGACAGTATGGAAGATCGGGCTGTGTCCACCGGTGATCAGTGGCAGCATGCTCGTTTCATGGACAATCTGCTTTTGGCGCAGGGCCGGATCCGGGAAGCGAGCGCCTATCGGGCCCAATCGGATGCGTTTGAGCGCTCGAATTGGAGGACCTTGCCCGCTGCGGAAGCCGCTGTCCGGGACCTCGGGATCCGTGTACGCGGGCACTGGGATACCGCTATTATGACCGGCAATACGCGGGAATTGGACGCCGCCATCGACTCGCTCATGACGCTGGACGCGCGGGCGAGCTGGGACCGGGCGAATGTGTTTCGTCTCTTTCCGGCGGCGGGGGCGCTCGCCATGACCGGCCGGTACGAACGCGCGCTCACGGTGCTGGACACCATGCAACAGCGGGCAGATCAGGTCGGTGAGGAAATGTTTCCTTTTGGTGACATGCTTCGTGCGTTGTCAGACGGTATGCTGGGAAACCGGCCCGCGGCGCAAGCGGTAGAGGACATCCGAGCGGCCGAGAAGAAACTGGGATGCCAGGATTGTGGAGGAGCCTTCCGGGCCATGCTTCATGAAAAGGCCGGAGACCTGGAAGCCGCCGCCGCCAGTTTGGAAGCCTATACGTCGGGTCAGAACTATTTGGCATTGGAATTTGACGAGGGCCAGACAGCCCTTGCCCTCTTCCGCCTTGGATCCGTGAATGAAGAGCTGGGCCGTCTGGACGAGGCCATTTCTGCCTATGAGCGGATGGCGGACCGTTGGAGTCAGGCCGATCCCGAGCTGCAGTCCCAGGTGGCCGAGGCGCGGCGGCGCATCCAGACCCTGCTTGACCGGAAAGCGCGCGAGGGTTCTTGATTCCCATGATGGACGGACTGGACACGGGAGCTGCAGCGTGGGACAACCTCGTGGCGATGGCACCGCGTCTGTTGGGTGGCGTGGTGATCCTCGTAGTCGGGCTTGTAGTGGCGCGGCTGTCCAGCCGTGCCATGAAGCTGTGGGTCGCTCGTCAGGCCGTGGACGGGGAGCGTCGTCGACGGCCGAGCAAGGCGCCGGAGCGCGTGGTCCGTTGGGGTGTTTCCACCCTGGCGATAGTCCTGGCACTCCAATTCGTGGGATTGACCGGTGTCGCCGCCAGCCTCCTGGCGACCGGCGGTGTCGTGGCCATCATTCTCGGCTTTGCCTTCAAGGAAATCGGTGAGAACCTGTTGGCCGGTCTCTTGCTTTCTTTCAGCCGGTCCTTTGATGAGGGCGACCTCATTGAAAGCAACGGATTCGTCGGGCTCGTCAAGGACATCCGGTTCCGTGAGGTCCATGTCCGCACTGCCGACGGCCGGGATGTATTCATTCCCAGTGCAGCCATTTTCCGGAACGCTCTTCAGAATTACACACGTGACGGACTCCGGCAAGGGGCGTTCATTGTCGGCGTGGACTACGGGGATGACCCGGAGAAGGCGCGCCAGTGCGTATTGGACGCCATTCGATTTGTGGACGATGTACTGCACGAGCCTCCACCAGCTGCATTCGTCCACGAACTCGGCGGCAACTGGGTTGAACTCAGGGGTACGTTCTGGATAGATACGTTCGCCGGTGGGCGTGCGTTGCCCCACGTCCGAAGCGCTGTCCTCGTTGCCGTCCACAAGACATTGCGGGACAATGGATTCACGTTCACGACGAACGTGTCCTCCGCGCACGAAGTAACCATCCTCCAATCCGAAACGCCATGACGTCTGTTTTTTTCCGCCAGCCTATCCTGGTCGTTGTAGCCGCCCTGCTTTTTTCCGCCTGCTCGACGACCACCCCCGATTCCACGGCGGATCTCGTCCTGCGCGGTGGCAAGGTGGCTACCGTGAATCCGGACCAACCGTATGCCGAAGCCGTCGCCGTCAAGGCGGACACCATCCTGTTCGTGGGCTCCAACGCCGACGTGGAAGCCTTCATCGGTGCCCAAACGGAAGTCATTGAACTCGAGGGCCGATTGGCCACGCCGGGGTTCATTGAGGGCCACGGGCACTACATGGGATTGGGCGCAGCAAAGATGAACCTGGACCTGACGACGGCCAGGACCTGGGACGAAATCGTCCGGATGGTAGGCGATGCCGCAGGTGACGCGGAGCCCGGTGAGTGGATTGTGGGGCGCGGGTGGCATCAGGAAAAATGGGATGAAGTGCCGGAAGGTGCCGTGGAGGGCAATCCAGTGCATGCGAGCCTGAGCGCCGTATCGCCGGACAATCCGGTCTACCTGGGTCATGCCAGTGGTCACGCCGCCTTCGTGAACCGGGAGGCCATGCGACTGGGTGGGGTGAGCGCGGAAACACCCAATCCGCCGGGTGGAGAGATCCTGAAGGATGTCCGCGGAGAACCGACGGGACTCCTCCGTGAAACCGCGCAAAGCCTGGTTTCACGGGCGCGGGCCGAGGCGCGTGCGTCCATGACCCAGGAAGAGCGGGTGGCCGAGGCCCGCGAGCAGGCCCGGTTGGCCGCCGATGAGGCCCTGCGTCATGGCATCACCTCGTTTCAGGATGCGGGCAGTGGATTCGGCACGATTTCCTTCCTGAAGGTGTTGGCAGACGAGGGTGCGCTCCCGGTGCGCTTGTATGTCATGATCCGCGAATCCAACGATGCGCTCCGCGAAGATCTTTCCGACCACCGGTACGAAAGCGATTTCCTGACCGTACGCAGCATCAAACGGACCATCGACGGTGCGCTCGGCGCCCACGGGGCCTGGTTGCTGGAGCCCTATGCCGACCTGCCAAGCAGCTCGGGTCTGAACACGTCGTCCATCGAGGATCTGGAGGAACTGGCCGACATGGCCGCTGCTGCCGGTTTCCAGTTGAACGTACACGCCATAGGCGACCGGGCCAACCGGGAGGCCCTGGATGTCTTCGCGCGCCACACGCCCGGAAAGGATCTGCGCTGGCGCGTCGAGCATGCGCAGCATCTGCATCCGGATGATATTCCGCGATTCGCCGAACTGGGTGTCATTCCGGCCATGCAGGCTATCCATGCCACATCCGATGCGCCGTGGGTCCTTCGTCGCTTGGGTGAAGAGCGCGCCGAAAGCGGGGCCTACATGTGGCAGTCGCTGTGGCAATCGGGCGCCGTCGTGACCAACGGAACCGACGTACCCGTTGAACCGATTGACCCGATTGCGAGCTACTATGCCACGGGTTCCCGCCGCCTGGCCGACGGCTCCGTCTTCTACGCCGACGAGCGATTGACCCGCGAACAGGCCCTCCAGTCCTACACGCTGAACAATGCGTTCGCGGCGTTCGAGGAAGAGATAAAAGGCTCCCTGGAAGTCGGAAAACTGGCGGACATCACGGTGTTCGACCGGGACATCCTGACCGTACCGGATGAGGACGTGCAGGCCGCGACCGTGACCCATACCATTGTGGGTGGAAAGGTGCTCTACCGCGCCGGGGGCAACTGATTTGGGACCCATCAGCGTCTTCGACATGCTGAAAATCGGGGTCGGACCGTCCAGTTCCCATACGCTGGGCCCGTGGCGGGCCGTGCAGCGCTGGCTGGGCGAACTGGAGCAGCGTGTGGACCTTCGGGAAATCGACCATGTTCAGGTTCAACTGTATGGCTCCCTTGCGCTGACAGGGCGCGGACACTGCACGGACACGGCCGTGTGCCTGGCCCTGTTGGGCCACGACCCCGAAACGATCGACGTGTCCGCCATGGACGGCATGATGGCCGACCTGATGGAGCGTCGTACGATCGAGCTCGTGCCCGGGCACCCCATTCCGTTCGACCCGGTGGCCGACATCCTTTTCCTGAAATGGGAGCGCCTGCCGGGACATCCGAACGGGATGAAGCTGCGCGCATCGGTGGGCGGGACGCTGGACGAGTCCGTCTGGTACTCCATCGGGGGAGGCTTCGTGCTGAAGGAAGGCGAAGCGCCGGACGACGCATGTGATGTGGTCTTGCCGTATCCGACCACGACGGCGGCTGAACTGGAAGCCCACTGCAAACGGGAGGGCCTGTCCATCGCGCAGATGGTCCGTGCGAACGAATGTGCCTGGCGTCCGGAATCGGCCGTGCGCGAGAAGGTGCACGGCATCTGGGAGGTCATGCGGGAATGTGTGTTCAGGGGATGCCACACGCGAGGCACGTTGCCGGGCGGCCTGAACGTGGGGCGCCGGGCCGCCGACCTGCATGACCGATTGCTGCCCGATGCGCCGAGCTCGGACGCCGATGTGTGGATGCGTGTCCTGAAACGGCGCACCTTCCGGTTCAATGAAGTCCTGAAGTGGGTCAGTTGCTTCGCGATTGCGGTGAACGAAGAAAATGCGGCGCTGGGGCGGGTCGTGACGGCCCCCACGAACGGCGCGGCGGGCGTCATCCCGGCCGTTCTCATGTATCTGGTGTGTTTCGTTGAGCAGGATGTAGAGGACGAGGACATCCACAATTTCCTCCTGGTCGCCGCCGAGATCGGATCGTTATTCAAGAAACGGGCCACCATTTCGGCTGCAGCGGGAGGGTGCCAGGCCGAGGTCGGCGTGAGTTCGGCCATGGCCGCGGCGGCGCTCACCGAAGCCCAGGGCGGGACCGTGGCCCAGGCCCTCATGGCGGCCGAGATTGCCATGGAGCATCATCTGGGCATGACGTGCGATCCCGTGAGCGGGCTGGTCCAGATTCCCTGCATTGAGCGCAATTCCATGGGGGCGTTGAAGGCGATCACGGCCGCCGAGCTGGCCCTGAACGGAGACCCGGCCACGGCAAAAGTCAGCCTGGACGACGTCATCCGGACCATGGACGAGACGGCCCGCAACATGAGCGACAAGTACAAGGAGACCAGCGAAGGGGGGTTGGCGGTCAATATCTCGGTGCGCGTACCCGAGTGTTGACCAGGGCCTGCAGCCCGGCCCGCAGGACCGTATGCTTGCTAAAATGGTGCCCATCGGGTAGAATGCGGAATCATCCACCCGATCGTCACGACCATGAACCTGCCCTTCTCCCGCCTCTCCGGCGGCATTCCCGTCGTCCCGTTTGCCATCCTCGCCGTGCTGGCCGCCCTTCCCATCCTCGACGTACGGGCCCAACTCGGTCCCCAGTTCGGGTCCTCGGTTGCCATGAGCGGCGACAACCTGTTCGTGGGAGAGGGACGGAATCTGCTCCAGCCCGGCAAAGTCTACGTATACGAACGGATGGGGGACGGGGCGTGGCAGGAAGGAGAGCCGTTGGCCGGTCGGGACGTGAACGATTCGGCCGATGGATTCGGCATGGCGGTATCCGCCCGCGGCGCGTGGCTGGCCGTGGGCGCGCCGGAAGCCATGTTGGTCCATGTCTATCGCAGACAGGCAGACGGTTCCTGGCAGGAAGCTCTCCGACTCGGGCACGATGCGCCGGGGTTCGGTTCGAAGGTATTGCTGGATGGCGCCAACCTGATTGTCACGGCCGAGGCGACGGTTCACGCGTACCGGTTGGACGGCGACGAATGGCTGCCTTTCGGTGACGTGACGGGCCATGACCGCTCCGGTGGAGACCGGTTCGGGGACGCCCTGGCCCTGACGGGCGACCGGCTCTATGTGGGCGCTCCGGATGCCCAATCCGGAGAAGGCCGTGTGTATGGATTCCTGGCCGGGTCGGACGGCTGGGTGCCGGAGCCGGTGCTCACCGCCGTGTCGCCCACAGCGGGCGACCAGTTCGGCGCATCGTTGGCCGCGAGCGGGGAGCGGCTGTTCGTGGGTTCTCCCGGCGCGAATGGACGTCGGGGCACGGTCGTGTCGTATCTCCTGGAGGACATGTCCGCCGACCGGGTCTACCAGGCCCCCATCGCCGAGCCGAATGATCTGTTCGGACAGGCCCTGGCCCTTGACGGCGACGTACTCCTGGTGGGCGCGTCCGGCGCGAACCGGCAGGCCGGCGCGGTGCATGCGTTCCATGGGGCCGATTGGTCCCTGTTTACGCCGCAGTACCTCCAATTCCGGTCCGGTTTCGGTTCGGCCATTGCGTTGAACGGCGGTGTCGCCGTGGTCGGAGCGCCCGGACATGACAATTTCGAGGGCGTGGCCTTCACGATGTACCGGGAGGTGGAGAGCGGTGCGTGGCAGGAAGGCGAGAAGGTCTACAGCGACTCGGGCGTATTCGCCTCCATCACGGGAGCACCCGTGGAATGTGCAGAGGAGGCGGCCGCCGGATTCCCGTGTTCGGACGTCGACCTGGTGTCGTTCCTGTCGCGGTCGGACGTGGGGGCGAAGCGGGGCATCCAGATGTCGGATGTATGGGGCTGGACGGACGAAGAGACCGGACGGGAGTATGCCCTGGTGGGGCGAACCGACGGGACGTCCATCATCGACCTGACGGACGCCGAGCATCCCGTGTACGTGGGCGATCTGCCCATGACCGCCACCGCCAACCAGAGCCTGTGGCGGGACGTCAAGACGTACCGGGACCATATGTACGTGGTGGCCGACGGGGCCGGAGCGCATCATGTGCAGATTTTCGATTTGACCCAGCTGCGGGATCTGGATATGTCCCAGGCACCGTTTACGTTTACTGAATCGAACATCTACAAGGGCGTGTACAGTTCGCACAACATCGTGATCAACGAGGAGTCCGGGTTCGCCTATGCCGTCGGGTCCGACTCCGGGGGCGAGGCCTGCGGCGGGGCGCTGCACATGATGGACCTGTCCGATCCGCTGAACCCCACCTTTGCGGGCTGCTTCAATGACCCGCGCACGGGACGGGGTGGATCGGGAACGACCCACGATGCGCAATGCGTCATCTACCGGGGACCCGACGCCGACTATACCGGACGTGAGATCTGCCTGAGTTCGAACGGAACAGGGCTGTCGATTGCCGATGTGACGGACAAGGCCAACCCGGTGGCCGTATCCGTGGCCGAATACCCGGCCGTGGCCTATGCCCACCAGGGATGGCTGACGGAAGACCATCGGTATTTCTACCTGAATGATGAGGGGGATGAGGCCTCGGGTCTCGTCGAGGCCACGCGGACCCTCATCCTGGACCTCGCGGACCTGGACGAGCCGACCATTTCCGGAGAATATTACGCACCGGACAATGCGATCGACCACAATCTGTATGTGCGCGACAACATCATGTACCAGACGAATTACGTGGCGGGATTGCGTCTGCTGGATGTCAGCGATCCAGAGAATCCGGTCCTCGTGGGTTCGTTCGATACCGTGCCCTACGGTCCGAACGACAATTCCCCGGTATTGGGCGCATGGAGCAATTACCCGTACTTCAAGAGCGGGGTGATCGTGGTTTCATCAGGCCGGGAAGGGGTGTTCTTCCTGAAGAAACGGCAGGTGGACCTGTAAAGAGTCAGCTCCCCAGCCGCCTGACATCCAGCGCCCTAACACCCCAGCGCCAGCCGGGCTTCCGGATCGTTGGCCGGAAAACAATTCCCGCTGGGCAATGCGGATGGCACGTAGCGGTGGAGGTCGGGGTCCCGGAGCGCATGCTCCAGGAATGCGACCAGGTGGTCCATTTCACGTTCCGTCAGGGAGAGCGGGTGGAACTGGGACGTGACCCGGTCAGCGGGCAGGGTCACGGCCGGAATGCCCGCATTGTAGTACTCCACGACCTCCCGGATGGAGTTGAACGTACCGCCGTGACCCAGGAACGGCGAATCGGCCAGATTGTAGAGTTGGGGGACTTTGAACGTGTGCCGGTCCGGCTCCAGGCCCGTGAAGCCTCCCCGTCCCGCGGCGGTCTGCGAGTCCAGCGTGACACCCGGCATGTCGGGCATGCCCAGCGCGTAGAACGCCATCTGGTTCAGCGCCGGCCCCGTGTGGCAATCCGAACACTTGGCCTTTCCGAAAAACAGGATGGCCCCCTCTTTTTCTGTGATGGACATGGCTCCGAAATCGCCCCGCAGCCATCGCTGGAACGGCGCCCGATTGGCCAGCAGGGTGCGTTCGTATGCGGCGATGGCCAGGCCCATGCGCTCCAGGGAAACGGGTTCTCCCGGCCAAACGGCGTCCCACATGGCCGCATAGGTGGCATTGGACTCAAGAATGGTGTTGTCCAGGTTGTCCATCCGGTGAACGGACAGTGCCGCAATCGCCTGCGTTTCCAGGCCGTCGTATCCCAGGTCGTTCACGCGCTCCGGACTGCCTTCCGGCCATGCCGTCGTGACGAATGCATTGGGCCCGTTGGCGCCCAGGTTTCCGCTCCACATGGTGACTCGTTGCCACGCGCTGTTGAGCGCGGATGGTGACCGGATGGGCAGCATGTCCACGTCCTCGATGGGCCAGGCGGGATTGGGTCGGCGACTGGCGCCCCATCCGAGTCCGCCCTCGGAAATGGCCCGCTGGGCACCGGCCTGGAACCCCGCATCGGCATGGTGGCACGTTGCACAACTGTAGGTGCCCAGACCGGCAGCCTGGCGTGGTCGGGTCGCCAGTGCCGTCTCGTGGAACAGCAACTGGCCCAGGGCCACCTTCCCGGGAGTCAATGGATTGCGGGGATCCTGCGGCAGCGTGGCGAGGTCGCCGTCGTCCGGCAATATGAACGTAGAGACCGGACGCTGACCATTCGCGGTGACCAGGGACTCCAGGGCAAGGTCGAGCGCGGTTTCGTCCACCGGGTCAGGTTGGGAGCAGGCACTCAGACCGACGCACACGATCGCGCCAAGGACAGCGTTCATGGCCCAATGGCTGGACATCCGGGTCATGGCTCGTCGCGTACGGTAAATATCCAGACCGGCGACCATGGGCCGTACCCGTCAGGGCCGAGGGCACGAACCTTCCACCAGTAGGGATAGGTGTAGATGAGGGACGGCAGAAAAAGCTGTGTGTCCTCTATCCCCTCCAGATTGGCCTGGTACAGCCGCATGTCTTCGTCGATGGTGGCCAGGACATGATACGACAAGGCACCGGGAACCGGATCCCATTCAAGGATGGCCCATGCCGGCATGTTTTCGATGCCGTTCGGCGGGTCGGTCTGGGCCGGACTCGCCACGGGATGCGGGGCCGTGAGCGCCGTGAACCGGAGGACCGTCGTCCACGGGCCGGTATCTGCACCACGAACGGAACGGACGCGCCAGTAGACCTCCGTTCCTGGGGTCAAATCCGAAAGCAGGTGTGTGAGCCCGGTCGCACGCGCGGAGTGGGTATCCACGGTCTCCCGCGACCATCCCCACTCCACATCATAGGCAAAGGCGTGTTCCACGGCGCGCCACGTGAGAACGGCCGTTGTCGGCGCATTGGCCATGCCGTCCTGCGGGTAGATGACACCCGGTACGGCCAGACCCACTTCGGTGGTGACCGGCGTGGGGGCCGTGTCGCATCCGGACAGGACCAGCAACCCGACAAGCGCGAAGTACAGGGATCGAAACACGTTCATATGCCTGAATCTACGGTATCCCGGCATGCTGTTCTGTCGGGAAATCCCCGGCAGATGAAACCCCGTTGAATACTTGTAATGACAAGAACACGCGCCGGCGGGGACGGTAGTAAAAGGTGCGAAAAACGATAAAAAATGAACTTTTCCAGCGTCATAATGACTGACCAGAATACAATGACCGCATTTGAAACCCGCATGGATCTGGATGAATCCATCCGTGAACCCATGGCGGCGCTTTTGAACCAACACCTGGCCGACTTGATAGACCTTCGCAGCCAGACGAAGCAGGCCCATTGGAATGTGCGAGGCCCACACTTCATAGCCTACCACGAACTTTTCGACACCCTGGCGGAGCAGCTGACCGAACCGGTGGATACCGTCGCGGAGCGGATAGGTGCGCTCGGCTATCGGGCCGAAGGCACGACCCGTATGGCGGCCGGAAACAGCCGTCTGGTGGACTGGCCGTTGGAGTTGACGGACGGACCCACGATCGTCGAGGCCGTCGCCGACCGGTTTTCGTACGTGGCGGCCTTCACCCGTTCGGCCATCGACAAGGCCTCGGAATCCGGTGACGAAGTCACAACGGACGTGCTGACGGAAGTCGCCCGTGGACTGGACAAGAGCCTGTGGTTCCTGGAGGCCCATCTGCAGGGCTGAATCGATCGCCGCGGGTCGCGAACCGGACGCGCAATCGCATTTCTTCCCGAATGTATTGCAGGGTTGCTACATTGAAGGCGTGAGTCATCGCCCAATCACACCTGAGAACCATGCCTTTGACACTCCGAACCTCGTCGCTCAGCCTGCTCCTGCTGGCTATCCTCTTTCTGCCGACTTCCCTGGAAAACGACATGCGGGACCGCTACGGCGGCGCCCTGCTCTTCGTTGACAACCAGTTGGTAGTCGGCGAGCCGGCCGGATTTTCGGATCCCGGAATGGTGCATGTCCTGGCCGACAACGGGCGGCAGTCCTGGAACATCATCCAGACCCTGACCGCCCCTGACGCAGCCGTCGGGGACGGCTTCGGTTCGGCCTTTGCCTATGCGGATGGCTGGCTCGCGGTTGCAGCCCCGTCTGCGGGCGACGGTGCAGGAGCCGTCCATGTATTCCAATCAGGTGCCGACGGTCGGTGGGAGCATGCCGGTCGGGTCGACGGTACACCCGGCGATCTGGCCAGTGGTTTCGCGGGATCGTTGAGCATAGGCGGGGGATACCTGTTCATCGGTGCGCCGTCGGCCGACGGCAGGAACGGAGCAGTCCACGTCCATAGATTGGGCGACGGGTTTGCGCACGTGACCACGCTGGCCGGAACGGATCAATTCGGTACGGGACTGGGCGTCCGGGGCAAGCATTTGCTGGTCGGTTCGCCGGGCCACGAATCCAATCGCGGACGGATCCAGCAATTCGATATCACGAACGGCTTCAGCCCGGTCGGTGAGACCGTGCTGTCCGATGCCTCCGAGGGAACGCGTCTGGGCGGAGCCCTGACCGTTGTGGGAGATCGCCTCTTCTCATCCAACCCACGGGCCGACCGGGGAACCGGTGCCGTCCACGTATTCAACTTGACGGAGGGACGCGTGTCGCTCGAAGGTGTCCTGGCCCCATCCGGGGATTCAGAAAGCCCCCGCATGTTCGGTGCCTCGGTTGCGGTTTCGGGGGATGAAGTGCTCATCGCCGCGCCGTTGGACGGGACCTCGGGCGTCGTGCACCGGTTCGCCGGGTCCACGCTCCGCCCCCTGGGAACCGTGCCCAGCGATGCGCCGAGCGGGCGATCCCAGTTCGGGGCCGCCATGGCCGCGAATGCCACCTTCCTGGCATCGGGTATGCCGGGTGACGATTATGGGCTGGGAGCCATCACCCTGTTCGAGCGGGGCGATGCCGGATGGTCCAAGGTGGGCGTGTACAGCCGGCCCGTACCCTCCATGGAGCGCCTGGCGAGCGGCATGGTGGAGTGCGAGGACGGTGAAGCGAACGGGCATGCGTGCCAGAACGTGGACTTGGTCTCGTTCATTCCGCTTTCCGACATGCGCATGAACCGGGGCGTCCGGCTGAACGATGTCTGGGGGTGGACCGATCCGGAGACCGGAAAAGAAATCGGGATCATCGGTCACATGGAAGGGTCGGTTTTCGTTGACGTAACGGATCCGCAGCGACCCATTGTACTAGGTGAAATGACGCGGACCCCTGGATCTCCCGGATCCACCCACCGCGATATGAAAGTGTACAAGGATCATGTCTTCGTCGTGGCCGACGGATCGGGTGAACACGGCATGCAGGTCTTTGACCTCCGGCGCCTGCTGGACTGGCCGGGCGAGTACCAGTATTACGAGCCGGATGTGCTGTACACGGAAATTGCCAGTTCCCACAATATTGTCATCAATGAGAACACCGGATACGCCTACACCGTCGGCAACAGCTCCGGTGGCACGACCTGTGGGGGAGGACTGCACATGATCAATGTCCAAGATCCGCGGAATCCGACGTTCATGGGCTGTTTCAACGACTCGAAGACGGGCAACAACGGCTCAGGCGCCACCCACGATGCCCAGTGTGTCACGTACAACGGACCGGACACCGATCACCGTGGAAAGGAGATCTGCATCGGTTCGAACGGTACGGCCATCTCCGTGGCTGATGTATCCGACAAGGACAATCCGATTGCCATTTCGCAGGGCACCTATCCAAACTCGGCGTACGTTCATCAGGGTTGGTTCACGGACGATCACCGCTATTTCTACCAGAATGATGAGGCCGACGAATTGAACGGCCTGACCGATCGGACGCGGACCATGATCTGGGACCTGACCGATCTGGACGAGCCGGAGATGATTGCCGAGTATTTCGGGGACTCCAACTCGACCGATCACAACCTCTATGTCGATGGAGACTTCATGTACCAGACCAACAACGCCAGCGGCTTGCGCGTCATAGACATCCGCGATCGGACGAATCCGGTCGAATTCGGCTTTTTCGATACGACGCCCAAAAACCGGAATGTCGCCGGGTTTGATGGAACGTGGAGTTCGTATCCGTATTTCAAGTCCGGCAACATCCTGGTCACCAGCCGTCGGGAGGGCGTTTTCGTCCTTCGATCCCGGCAGCTGGACCTGTAACCAACCACGAAACGCATGCAGCCACATGTAGCGTCCGAATACGCGACGCAGGAAGCCCCACTCCACGCCCAGGTACAATCCCTGCTGGCGGAAGCCTCACCGATTGACCTGGACTTCAGGGTCAGTGCCATCGTGGTTCCGGACGCCAACCTGGTCCAGGGAGGACCGGTGTCGGCCGACGTCTATGCCGCCATCCGTGACCTGGATGTCGAAACCGTCATTGTCATTGCTCCGAGCCCGCGGCATATCCAGGACTTCCGGAGGATCGGTATTTGCAGTCTGGATGACTACCGAAGCCCGCTGGGCAGTGTGGCGGTGGACGAAAAGGTCCGGAACGAGCTCTGTGACGAAGATGACGACATCTTCATTGATGACACCGGTCACTTCCATCAAACCGGAATGGATGTCCAGTTGCCGTTCCTGCAGTCCGTGTTGTCGGATTTCAAGGTCGTTCCCCTGGTCATGGGGTCTGAGTCCCTGGACTTCTGCAAGGAACTGGGCAATGCCGTCGGAGAGATCATGTTCAATCGGCCCACCCTGGTCGTGGCGTGTGCGGATATCGAGTCGGCGACGGAAGATGGGCTTAAGGCGTTCCGGAAGGCGTTGGAGTCCCTGGATGTGGATGCGCTGCACCGGGTCCTGAACCGGGAGTCCGACATCGTGGTCCGCGGAAAAGGAGCCGTTCTGACGGCCGTCATGGCTACCGTACACCGCCGTGCCAACGCCGTCCGTATTGCCAACCTGCATGCCCCCGATTCCGAGCGACCTGGATTTGCCGGAGTCCTGATAGGCAGGCGCTGAGTCGCCATGGAGAGTCTGCAACGCTTTGCATTGGTCGGATCGGGTGCGCTCGGGTCCCGGCTTGCAGCAGCGTTGGAAGAACGGGGTCTTGAGCAGACGCCCGATCCGGCCGACTCCGATGTGCTGTTCCTTTGCGTACCGGACGATGCCATCCAGGCCGTAGCGGAGCGGCTCGCTTCTCCGAAGGCCGATTGGACGGGCCGCACCGTGCTTCATACCTCCGGCGCCCACGATGCAGGCGTTCTTTCCAGTCTTGCCGACCGGGGTGCCGACACCGGGTCATTCCATCCGGTCCAGACGTTTCCGGCCGGAACCGTCTATCGCGCGGGCGAGGAGGATGCCCTGGCCTTGTTCAAAGGCATTGCGGTCGGCATTGAAGGCTCGCGTGGCGCAGTGGAGATGGGCGTGCATCTGGCGGGTGCGCTCCTTGCGGAGCCCGTCCTGCTGACATCCGATCAGAAAATCCTGTATCACACGGCATCGGTGATGGCCGGCAACTTCGCCATTGCGTTGTTGGCGGCGGCCGGGGACGTATGGGAGTCAGGCACGGCCGGCCAAGCCGATTTTGCACGTGCCCTGGGCCCGCTCGTGCAGAAATCCGTTGCCAATACGCTGGCCATGGGGCCTGAAGCCGCGCTCTCGGGCCCGGTGAGTCGCGGAGACATGAAGACCGTGGAGCGACAGATGCACGCGCTGTCCCAGGCAAGTCCCCATCTCTTGCCCCTGTATGGCGTGCTGGCTGTGGAAACCGTACACTTGGCCCAGAGGGCCGGACACCTCTCCGTGGGTCGGGCCGTCGAACTGTTGGACCTCATTCACTCCTTCCTGGCATCGGATGACTGACGCCGCACATCGTCTGACGGACATCATAGAGAAAGTGGAGCGCCGGGATGCATCCTTCCATTCCGTCTGTGCCGTCATCATGCAGGTGCTCATGAAGGTCCTCGCGGCGGAATCCATGGCTGCGACGGCCGCCATTTCCCTCGCACAGCGTGACCGCCTTCGAGGCATGAGTGCCGAGCTCCGTGACATGATAGACGTGCTGGCACCCTGGGTCCCGGGTGGTCCCCGCATGCCGCATCAAACCGTGTCTGAAACGTCCTGGTGGTATGCCCTGTCCGAGGCCATGCACCTGGTGGAGGACTCGGCGGAACAGCTATCGGTGGTGGTGGCCCGCCAGGAGAAGCGGGCCAATCTGCGGAACATGGCGGCCCAGGCCGTCCGGGTCCTTCGCGACCACTACAACATCCTGCTGGCCGAATCGAAGAACTTCCTGGATACCTGAGAGCAGAACAGGAAATCATGAAAACGGGTGGTCGGTATGGGTTTTTACCTCGCTGCGCCCGATTCTGTGGAATTGCACCCAAGACAAAATCATCATCCAATACCATGCGCCAGCTTCGACTCGCACCCCTGGTTTTCGCCACCATCCTGTTGGTTTCGGGCTGTTCGAAGGCCGATGTCGCACCGGAAAGCACCATGACTGACTATTACGAAATCGAAACCCGTTTCGGGACCATGACCATCGGTTTGTACGATGCCACACCGCAGCATCGCGACAACTTCCGCAAGCTGGTCGAGGAAGGATTCTATGATGGTACCACGTTCCATCGCGTGATTGCCGGATTCATGGCGCAGGGCGGGGACCCGAACTCCAAGGATGACGACCCCATGAATGATGGTGCCGGTGGCCCGGGATATACCATTCCCGCTGAATTCAACACGGAGTATTTCCACAAGAAGGGCGCCATCGCGGCCGCTCGTCAGGGGGACCAGGTCAATCCCACGCGCGCGTCCAGTGGCTCCCAGTTCTACATTGTACACGGACAGGTGACGGACAGCGCCACACTCGGGCAGATGGAAGCCCAGATGCAAGCCATGGACTCCACGTTCGCCTTCTCGGATGCCGCAGTCGAGGCCTACACCACCGTTGGTGGCACCCCGTTCCTGGATTCCCAGTACACCGTGTTCGGAGAAGTGGTGGAAGGCATGGCCGTCCTCGACTCCCTGGCCACGACCGCGACCGCCCGTTCCGCTGGCCGCCAGGTTCATCCGGCGCTGCAGGATCAGCCGGTTGAGAAGGTGGAAATGACGGTCCGTCATCTGCCCGATTATACCCCTTCCAACTGATGGCACGGACGTACTCGGAGCAGGAACGCATCCGCAGGGACGCAAGACAAGCCCTGGAAGACGGTGGCATCCAGCCGTATGCGTACTCCTGGGACCTGTCGCATCATACCACGGACATCCTTGAGACGTTCGACGATGCCGTGCACGGGGTGACCGACGACCAGGCACCGCGCGAGCGGATGGATGTGTCCATTGCCGGCAGGATCATGTCGCGCCGCATCATGGGCAAGGCGGCGTTCATGCACATCCAGGATGACCGTGGACAGATCCAGGTATACATCCGACGGGACGACCTGCCGGAGGGGTTCTACAACGAGGTGTTCAAGCGCCACCTGGATATCGGTGACATTGTCGGTGTGAAGGGCTTTGCCTTCCGGACGAAGATGGGCGAGGTGTCGGTCCATGCCGAAGCGCTCAGCCTGCTGTCCAAATCGCTCCGGCCCTTGCCGGTAGTCAAGGAAACCAACGGGCAGGTCTTCAATGAGGTCACCGACAAGGAATTCCGGTATCGACAACGGTATGTGGACCTGATCGTGAATCCCGAGGTCCGGGATGTATTCCGGCAGCGGGCCCGACTCATTTCCGGGATGCGCGCGTTCCTGGATGCGCAGGGATACATTGAAGTGGAAACGCCCGCATTGCAGCCCATGTACGGTGGTGCGGCAGCCCGGCCCTTCAAGACCCACCACAATGCGCTGGACATGCCACTCTTCCTGCGCATTGCCGATGAGCTTTATCTGAAGCGGTTGATCGTGGGCGGATTCGAAGGCGTCTATGAGATCGCCAAGGATTTCCGGAATGAGGGCCTGTCCCGGTTCCACAATCCCGAATTCACCATGATGGAACTGTACGTAGCGTACAAGGACTACCGGTGGATGATGGAGTTGGTGGAGGAATTGATTGAGCACCTGGCGGAGTTGCTGCACGGAACGACCGAGGTGCCGGTCGGGGAAAATGTGATCTCGTTCCGGCGTCCCTGGAAACGGATCCCGTTGCTGGATGCCATCCAGGAACGGACGGGGCATGACCTCCGGGGCAAGGACCGGGAGGATATTGCCGAGGCGGCCCGTGCGCTCGGCCTCGAAATTGATGACACCATGGGAGCCGGGAAGCTCATAGACGAGATCTTCGGCACCTTCGTGGAACCGCATCTCATCCAGCCCACGTTCATTACGGACTACCCGGTCGAACTCAGCCCGCTGGCCAAACGCCATCGCACGGAAGAGGGCCTCGTCGAGCGATTCGAGGCGATCGTCAACGGGAAGGAGCTCTGCAACGCGTTTTCCGAGTTGAACGACCCGGACGATCAGCGCCGTCGTTTCGAGGATCAGGTAGCGCTCGGCGTCCGGGGAGACAAAGAGGCCATGCAGCTGGATGAGGACTACCTCCGCGCGCTGGAATACGGCATGCCTCCGACAGCCGGACTCGGTATTGGCGTGGACCGTCTGGCCATGCTGCTTACCGGTCAGGACTCCATCCGGGATGTCATCCTGTTTCCGTTGCTGCGGCCCGACGCAGCCGAGTAGCCTGCGCTGCGTTGTCCGCATGGGGTGTTCTCGATTTGGGACTCGGACAGACGACAGCCGGACCCCGTTTCGCGGGCCTTCAGACGGCTCAACGGGCTGGAATGGCGCTTGCCCGGAAAAATGAGGTTTCCCTGCGGGTTTTTCTGTCCGCTCCTGCGGGTTTGGCACTGTATTGGCAGAGGTCCGGGCAACCCATTCCCCGTTGCCATTCATGTCCCTGGACGCTCTTCTTACGTTTGTTTCGAATGCCGCCGGCCCGTCCGAGCCGGAGCAGGAATTGGCTTTTGTTGAAGCCGACGCCTCCGGACGTGTCATCAGCCTGAACCCCCAGGCCCGTCTGGCCTGGAATTGGCGGGCCGGGACGTCGTTGCCGACAGAGATTTGTCTGGCCATGGCCGACCTGCCAGCCGACGAACCCACGGACCTGCCCATTGCCCAGGACGGCCTGCGCCTCAGGGCCATGGCCAAAGAGGGCGGAGACGGATGGTTCATAGTCGGCTACGCTCACGGCGGAGCGCATCCGTCGGGCGCCGACCTCCAGCCGTCCGTCGCATCGTTCCCGAACCCGTCTCCCCGAACGAATCGAACCGGACAGCCCGGGCGTCATGATCTCATGGACCGCCTGCCGGGACCGGCCATGCGGCTGGGTGCGTCGGGATTGGCCTCCTACGTGAATCAAGGTGCAGCCCGCGCACTGGGAGAGGAGGGACCGTCCTTGCTCGGTCGTCCCGCGCTTGCGGAGATCCTGCACAGCGAGGATCGTTGGAAAATCGCCGAGTTGATGGAAGTCGCCGCCGGAAACGGGGCAGCCCAGTCGGCGGTCCGGTACGGCCGGGATGCACGACACGGCATCCTGCACGTGGTACAGGATCCGGAAGGGGCCTACGATGTCCTGATTGTGGATACGTCCGATGACCGGCCCGGTACGGATGCGGTCCGTCATGCACTCCGTGAGCTCGCCACATCGTGCGCCGATCCATGGATGTTCCGCGACGGCGCCCTGCAGATCCTGGAAACCGAACTCGAACTCCGGTCTGCCGTGCTCTATGTGCGTTCACCCGGCGGCCAGGACCTGGTCCGGGTGGGGCATTCGGCGGCCGGGACGGATTCCCTGTCGGCTGCAGCGGTTGCTCCCTTCATGGAGCGGGGCGGTATGGGAACGCCCACCCGACCGGCCGCACCGGCCTGGACCGCTCCGGTGCGTGACAACGGGACCTGGATAGGCGTTCTTGTCCTGGAATGGCCGCCTGACCGGACCCTGCCCACGGCCCAATCCCTGGACGAATTGGCCGGACTGTTCGAAAGCCTGTACTCATGGATCCAGGTGGGCGTCCGGTATCGGACGTCGGTCAACGCGATCGACGATGCCCTTTTCGGATTTTCCTTCAGTCCGGACGAACAGCGCATCTATCATTTTGCAACGCACCAGATCGAGCAGCTGACCGGACGCTCCGTGGCCCTGCTGACTTCCGGTCAATTGGATTGGACGACGTCCATCGTGGTACCCGAGGACGCATCCCTGGTCCGGGCCCACAACAAGAACCTGCTTGCCGGGAATGAAAGCCGGATCACCTATCGTGTCCACCATACAGACGGATCGGTCCGGTGGCTGCGGGAGCATGCCACGCCCCAGGTGGAAGCTTCGGGGCATCTGTCCATCAACGGTATGCTGGCCGATGTGACGGAGCAGAAAACGGCCGAGATGGTGTTGGTCCAGGCCAAGCGGGAGGCCGAACTGGCCGCGCGCGCCAAGACCTCCTTCATTGCTACAATGAGCCATGAAATCCGTACGCCGCTCGGCGCGGTGAACGGGTTTGCCCAATTGCTTCAGCGTGAAATGGAGGAGTTCGAAGAGGAGTTGGGAGAGGACCTGCCCGAGCAGATCCACGAGTTCGTGGCCGCTATCGGGGACCGCTCCCAGAAATTGCTTTCGCTCGTCCACGACCTGTTCGAATTGTCGAACCTTGAAATGGGGCAGACCACTGTCCAGCAGACATCCGTGAACATCGCCCCCATCCTGCAGCGCGTTGCGGACAGGCTGGAGCCGCTGGTGGCCGATCGGCCCGTGGATCTCCGCCTGGAAATGAACGCCTCGCGCTACCTGGTTTCAGGAGATGCGCGGCGCATTGAGCAGGTCTTCGAAAACCTGGCGTCCAATGCAGCCAAGTTCACCGAAGAGGGCGAAATCGTTTTCGAAGTCTTGGATGCGTCCAGTGAAATCGAAATCCGGTTGCGCGATACCGGCGTCGGGATTTCCGACGATTACCGGGATGAACTCTTCGATGCGTTCTCCCAGGAAGAGGACTGGAAAAACCGGCGATTCGAGGGGACCGGTCTCGGTCTGGCACTCGTCAAGCGCTTGCTGACCCTCATGGGCGGGCGGATTTCGGTCGAGAGCGAGAAGGGCGCAGGATCCACGTTCATTGTCCGTCTGCCGAAAGCGGAGGCGGAGGAGGACGGCGATCGTCCGGCCCGGACGTCGACGGCCGCTCCCGGTTGGCCTGAGCGATTCGGACATTCCGCTTGAATCCGTCCAGCTTGGCCCGCTTCACCGGGCTGTACCTGAACCGTTCCCGGAACGTCTCCAGGTCGAGTTCTTCCCATTCGTCGAGGGGTGTCGTGGTCGTGCCGGGGCGTACGGTGTAGCGTGATTCCCGGGTTTCCTTGCGGAACTTGTTCCACGGGCAGACCTCCTGGCAGATGTCGCATCCAAAAATCCAGTTGTCGTGCCCGGCAGCGATGTCGGACGGAATGTCATCTCCCCGGTGCTCAATGGTGGTGTAGGAAATGCACCGATTGGCGTCCACGGCATACGGTCGGTAGATGGCCTGCGTCGGACAGGCATCCAGGCAGCGCGTACAGGATCCGCAATAGTCTGTGGCCGGGTCGTCAGGGGGAAGGTCCAGATCCACGATCAGTTCGCCTATGAAGAACCAGGAGCCGCTCTCCCGGCGCAGCAGATTCGTGTGCTTGCCAATCCATCCCAGTCCCGACCGTTGCGCCCAGGCCTTGTCCATGACCGGTGCCGAGTCGGTGAAGGCCCGGCCTTCTACCGGTCCCGCCTCTTCACGCAGGCACTCGAACAGTTCGTAGAGCCTGTCCTTGACCACGATGTGATAGTCCTCTCCGACGGCATACCGGCTTATCCGTCCCAGGGCCGGGTCAGAGGGAGGTGAGGCCTCTTCCTGGTAATACGTATGCAGGACCGAGATGACGGATCGTGCGCCGTGGACGAGACGCCGGGGGTCAATCCGTTTTTCGTAGTGTCCCGTCATCCAGTTCATGCTGGCATGGCGTCCCTCCAGGAGCCACGCATCGAGCCTGCGTGCCTCGTCGTCCAGACGGACCGCACGCGACACGCCACATGCCTCGAATCCGAGGCGTGCGGCGTGTTGTTTGAGAGCGGATTTTATGGCAGCCGGATTGGCGGGTGGCATTGCAGGGTAGCACACGTTGAGAAGGTGTACGCCCTTAACCCGGGACCGTGGACGGGGTTCAGAACAGGAGTCGCGAACAATCGAAGGGCGAGCTGTCCACGCGTCGGTTGTCCCGGCAACCCTGGCCATCCTTGCCCTTGGGGCAGGTGATGGTGTCCCTGGAGGCGTTAACGGTAAACCGCTCGGCGCTCAGTCCGGCATTCAGGTAGTACGTGTAGACGACCTCGGCGCGTTGGCGGGCAATCCGGAGCGCATATACATCGGCCGCATCGGAGTCGGTGTATCCGGTGATGGTCACACAGCACGTGGGATTCAGCCGGAGTGCCTCGACGTTCTCGTCCAGCAGGCGACGGGCCTCCTCGTCCAGTTCCGTGGACTGGTACGCGAAATAAATGCTGTTCAGGTCCACCAGCGTACACACCTTCACGGTTCTGGGCAGCGGTGGCGTATAGGCCGGGACATCCAGCGGCGGAGGCACGGCGGGCGGCGGCGGGGCCCCTTTCTTGAACGGATTGTTCACGCACACGCGCAGTCCGCCCATGACCAGCGATGTGTTGTGTGGATGATACGTGCTCTCGTTGCGGAAGACGTAGTTCATGTCCCAGCGATAACTCGCCTCGGCGAAGGCCGATACGCAGCCGTTGAAGGCGACGTCTATACCGATGCCGACCGGCATGTGATACACCGAACGTTCCGGGCCGGGGACGCCGATGCCCGGAAGGTCAACAGCGTTCTTTGTCGAACCGAACGTATCGGCCAGCGTGCCGCCGAACCCGGTGAAGATGTACGGAAGGACGCGGCTTTTGGAGCCTTTCCGGAGCGTCATCACGATTTCCGATTCAAACAGCAGAATGTCCTGTGTCAGGAATTCGTTCAGGCCGTCTTCTCCGACCAGCTTCTTGCCATCCCGGGTGTCAAAATTGGTGAACAGGACCATGCCCCGGAAAAAGAACCGGTCCGTGGTAATGGGGAAGGAGCCCAGGAAAACGAGGGCGGGGTCGTGCTCCCGGACGAAATTGCTGCGGCTGCGGGGCCGGCGAAGATCGATGGGACCATGGAACGTGAACAGGCCGGCGGCCACACCGAGGTGGGCCCGCGAATCGCGGAATTGGTTGCTCTGCGCGCGTACGGGTTCCGTGGGCGCGAGTGCCAAGAGGGCGATCAAGCCTGCCAGGCCTATGGTCCAGAGGTGTTTCATGCTTCGGATATCGTCCGCTTTTGCCATTACTCAAGTCGGCTGCGCGGTTTCTGTCCACGGAGGTCGATGACCGCCTCGCTTCTGAGGGCAAAAAAAAGAGGGGGCGGCCGCAGGCCGCCCCCTCCAAAGAATCAAGGGAATCGTTCTGGGTCCCTCGGCACGTCTTACCGAACGATGATCGTGTCCACGCGACGGTACTGCGCGAGGCCTTCCTTCTTGCTCGTCACGCCTTCTGCGCGGCCCTGGCCGATGGTGACCATGCGGTTGGCGGAGACACCGTTTCCGGCGTAGAACTGCTCAACGGCACGGGCACGGTCTTCGGAGAGTTCCTGTGCACGACGCTCACCAGGGGCGGCGACGCCCTCCAGGCGAACGTTCATGTTCGGGCACTCGTTCAGGATTTCCAGGTTGTCGGACAGCGCGGCGCGTGCCTCATCCGTAAGGACGCTCGAGTTGCTGGCGAACAGCGCCGGGCTGAGCTCCGTGACTTCACGGCAGATGGCGGCCTCGTACATGGCGACAGACAGGGACATGGTGCGGGAATCCGTGCCGTAGGCATTCGAAACTTCCAGCGATACCGTGTAGGTGCCCGGGCTGCGGAACGTGTGGCTCGGGGACATGGCCGTGCTGGTCGTGCCATCGCCCATGGACCAGCTGTAGCTGACCGGGGCATCGCCCGTGGTGGTGGCCGAGAACGTTACGCTCGTTTCCGTGTCGGGGCTCATGTTGCTGGCACGCATGCCGGTGATGGCGGCCGGATTCATGTCGGCAACCACGACGCGGGCCGTAGCGACATCACTCGATTTGCCCTTGCGATTCGTGGCCGTGGCAGACACATTGTACGTGCCGGCCGCATTGAACGCATGCTGCGTGCTGGCTCCGGCAGCCGTTGCATTGTCACCGAAGGCCCAGCTGACCGTGACCGGCTGCTTGGCATCTTCGTTCGTGGTTACACTGAACGTACCGGCGGTACCCGTCTTCAGGGTATCGGGTGCAGAGAGTGCCGAGATTTCAACCGGTACGCTCTTGCAGCCGGTCATGAAAACGCCGACGACCAGTGCTGCCAGAAGGAGCGTGGAAGAGGAAAATTTGTTGGCCATGACAGAAATCCGATGAATGGGATCGATGGGAGGTAAACCGATGCCGCGGAAGGCATCAGGCGCGTGCACGCGACAAGATACCGGAAAAAAGGAATTCCGGTTCCTGCGCATGCACTGAATTCAGGCGAGGCTCTTGACGAACTTGTCCAGGCTGCTCTTCTTGTTCGCGGCGGCATTCTTGTGGATGATCCCTTTGCGGGCCATCCGGTCCAGATAGGACTTCACAGAAACCAACAGCGTCGTCGCCTCGGCCGGGCTCTCCGTTTCGCGAAGCTTCTTGATCATGGTACGCATGCGACTGCGGTGGATTCGGTTGCGCTCGCGGCGGACTTCGCTCTGGCGGACGCGCTTGATGGCGGACTTGTGCTGGGGCATGACAGTGACGTGGGACTGTGGGAATCGGGTTGATATTCAATCAGCCCAATAAAATACGACTTCTTGACCTTGGGGTCAATTGTGGCGGAACCGCCCGAAGGTCATTCCGTTCGCCGAAAAACCCTTGTTTCGAGCGGCATGTTCTCCCTTCTACGCGAATTCATACGTCGGATTGGCCGTCCCTTGACGGTCATTGTCATGGACAGCGACGATTTGGAGCCGCCGACGCAGTTCGGCATGAATCCCGCCCACTTGCTCGGAGCCATCGGGGCTTCCGTCCTTGCATGCTCCGTAATCCTCGTGGCCCTCATCACACTGACGCCCGTGCGGGGGCTGCTGCCGGGCTACGCATCCGTGGACATCCACCGGGATGCCGTGCAGAATGACATGCGCCTGCAGGCGATGGCCGATTCCCTGGCCCGTCAGCAGGAATACGTCAACCGGCTCCGGGACATGATCCTGGGCCGGGTCGATACCACCATGGCTCGTCGGGCTACGGTCTACGAGGAAACGCCTCCTCCCAATGATTTCGGTTTCTCCGAGCCGCTCGCCACGGACAATTGGGCCGATCATGAGCAACCTGCGGTCGCGTTCCAGGCCTTGCGGACACGCCGTGTAGCGGACAGCCCGGACCCCGGAAGTCGGCCGTCCATGCTTTCCGCACTCTCCCTGCCGGCACTGCCACCGGTCACGGGAGTCCTGACACGCGGGTACGATGCCCGGACCGGACACTTCGCCATTGACCTGGCCGTGGAGGAGGGCAGTATGGTGCGCAGTATTGGCGAGGGGTATGTCGTGCTGGTGGATTGGACCCACGATGGCGGTCAGGTTATTGCGGTCCAGCACGCGGATGGCTTTCTTTCTGTCTACAAACACAACAGTGCGGTGCTCAAGCGGGTGGGCGACCGGGTAAGCGATCGCGAAGCCATTGCACGGAGCGGCAATTCGGGCGAGATCACGACCGGTCCGCACCTCCACTTTGAACTGTGGCACAACGGGCTGGCCCAGGACCCCAGTTATTATTTACTGGGGGTCTGACTCCCGGTGCACCCTGCACGATTCCCAAACCATTCAAGACCATGGCACGAAACGCTGAACCCGCCAACGCGCCCCAGGTGAACCTGATCACCGCGGGGACGACGTTCGAAGGGACCATCCATACCAAGAGCGACATCCGTATTTCCGGAACCATCAAGGGGGCCCTGCACGCGAGCGGCAAGGCCATCGTGGCGTCGGAAGGCCTGGTGGACGGCAACCTGCATGCGGACGACGCGGACGTAGCCGGATCCGTGAAGGGGGATCTACGCATCAAGGGGCGGTTGGTCCTGAAGTCCTCTGCGAAGGTGGAAGGAACCATCCATGTCTCGCGCTTGATTGTCGAAGAAGGCGCCTCGTTCGATGGCCAGTGCGTCATGGGGCAGCTCGATGAGAAGCGGGCGGCTTCGCTCCAGTCCAAGGCGCCCAACGGTGCAGGTGCCACCTCACCGGAACGCATTGCTGCGTCCCGGCTGGGCTGACCCGTGCCGTCCTGGCAATCCAGCATGAAGGATGCCGGCCCTTATCTGGGTCTGGGCGTCCAATTGGCCGGCACCATGGTAGTATGGGTGCTGGCAGGGTGGCTCTTGGACCGATGGCTGGACACCACGCCCTGGCTGACCATTGCCGGCGGCGGCATCGGCATGGTGGCGTTCTTCTTCCAGATGATGCGCCTCCTGGCGAAGATGAATCAGCTCAACGACGAACCTGATTCGCCGGACGACCACTCAGCCCACTGATGCGTCGCGTGCGTTCACGTTCTTTTCACCCCTTCCCGGGGCCCATTCACGTTCTTTTCACCCCTGCCGGGCGATCCGAGGGGGGTGTTCGCCGTAGATTGCTGGCCTGAAAAAACGTGCGTCCCCCGCCCACCACAGGAATAGTGTCCTCATGACGGGATTCTGGGTCAGTATCATACTCGGAACGGCAATTGCCGGTCTGTACGGAATATCCAGCTGGGCCACACTCCGGTTTGCCTTGGGTCGGCCGTCCCAGCAGTTCATGCTGCTGGTGTTCGGCGGGATGACCGCGCGACTCTTTGTAGCCGCCGCCATCCTGACGTTACTCATGGTGTTCGTGCCGGTGCATATGGCGGCGTTCCTGGGCAGCTTTGCTGTCGGATTCATTATTGGCCTCGCCGCGGAAGTGATCGTGCTTCACAACCGGCAAAAAAATCTTCACCCAGCATCATGATCCTGCGGAGACTCCTGGCCCTCCTCCTGCCGATGATGGTTGCCCTGCCCGCGTTCGCCGCGGGCGAAGGGGAAACCCTCGAT
Source organism: Rhodothermales bacterium (assembly GCA_040221055.1). NCBI lineage: Bacteria > Pseudomonadati > Rhodothermota > Rhodothermia > Rhodothermales > Rhodothermales bacterium. Next base: position 63,276 of record JAVJVN010000022.1, read on the forward strand.
CCCGTATCCCACAGTGTGGACGGATACTACCTGGATTTCTCGCCGATCGGAAAAGTCGAACTGCCGCGCATCTTCATAACGAAGACGGCCGACGGAGCATGGGGTCTGGAGCTTTTCGGATCGTCCACCTCGGCGGTCGAGAATGGCGGATACATTCCGCACTGGGAAGACGACGCGCACGCATCGGCCGACTCCACGGAGCATGCGGCCGCCGAACCGCGCTACGACTACTATTACGCGAAGCTGGAAGCCGCGGGTGGCGCGAGCATCTTCCTGGACATGTCCATCACGAAACATCTCGTGTTCGCCTGGCTGGGCATGCTCATCGTGTGGCTCATCTTCTCGCGCATGGCCCGGATGTACAAAGCCGGCATCGGACGGGAAACCGCACCGCGTGGCACGTTCCAGAACCTGTTCGAGACGCTCATCCTGGTGGTCCGGGATGACATCGCGCGTCCCAGCCTCGGGAAGAACACGGACAAGTACCTTCCGTACCTGCTGACCGCCTTCTTTTTCATCCTGACCTGTAATCTCCTGGGCCTCGTGCCCTTCGGTGCCACGGCCACGTCGAACCTCATGGTGACGACCGTACTGGCGACCGTGACCTTCGTGATCACCCAGTTCGGGGCATCGAAGGACTACTGGAAACACATTTTCTGGCCGCCGGGCGTGCCCGCGTTCGTGAAGCCCATTCTCATTCCCGTTGAGATCCTGGGCATGTTCACGAAGCCGTTCGCGCTGGCCATCCGTCTTTTCGCGAACCTGACGGCGGGTCACCTCGTGATCCTGAGCCTCATCGGGCTCATCTTTTCGTTTGCGAACATGTTCGGAGATGGAGCCGGGTACGGCGTTGCTCCCGTGAGCATTGCCTTTTCCCTCTTCATCTACCTGCTCGAACTCCTGGTGTCGTTCATCCAGGCGTACGTCTTCACCATGCTCTCCGCGCTCTTCATCGGCATGGCCGCCGAGGAGCACGATCACGGGCATCATCATGAACCCATCCCGACTACACACTAAACCACGATAGGTAAATCAATGGAACCCACAGCTCTGGCATATCTCGGCGCAGGACTCGGTGCCGGCCTCGTTGCACTCGGTGCAGGTCTCGGCATCGGCCGCCTTGCAGGTCCCGCCATGGAAGGCTCCGCCCGTCAGCCCGAGGCTGCAGGAGACATCCGGACCTCCATGATCATTGCAGCCGCCCTCATTGAAGGTGTCGCGCTCTTCGGTCTGGTTATCTGCATCATCTTGGCAACCAAGTAAGGTGTCCACCATGGTGTTGGCAGCGAACCTGCTTGCTCCGAACGTCGGACTCATCGTCTGGATCGGCATTACGTTTGTCCTCCTGATGATCATCCTGCGCAAGTTTGCGTGGGGTCCTATCACGTCGTCCCTCGCCGAGCGGGAGACACGGATCCAGGATTCGATCGATCAGGCGGAAAAGGCGCTTGCCGAAGCCCGGGCGGTCCAGGCCGACAACACCCGTGCCCGTCGCGAGGCGGAAGCAGAAGGGCAGCGCATCCTCCGGGAAGCGCGCGAGGAGGCGGATCGTCTCCGTTCGGAAGAAGTGGAAAAGACGCGTGCCCAGATCCAGCACTTGCAGGAGCAAGCGCAGGTCGAAATCGAGCGTGAAAAGCAATCTGCGCTCAACGCCCTGCGCCAGGAAGTGGCCGACCTTGCGGTCGGTGCTGCCAGCAAGATCCTGCACGCCAATCTGGACGCGGACCGTCAGAAGAAACTCGTCGACGATTTCCTCGGCGATCTACCCCGTAACTGATTCATGAGCGATCTGACCATTGCCCGGCGATACGCCCAGGCGCTGGCCGAAACGGCGAGCGCGGAAGGGAAGGTGGATGCGGTGGATGCCGATGTCGAGGCCATCCGCGGCCTGATGGCGTCCTCCCGCGACCTCATGTTGTTCCTGGACAGCCCCATCATTTCGCGTGAGCAGAAAGCGGAAGTCATGGAAGGCGTGTTCAAGGACAAGGTGGAGCCGGTAACGCTCCGCTTCATGGGCATGATGGTTTCCAAGCGCCGCGAAGGCCTCATCCCCATGGTCATGGATGCGTTCCATGCCCACCGGAATGAAGTACGTGGCATTGTGGATGTCGAGGCCCGCGTCGCGTTTCCGCTGTCGGATGCCGACCAGCAGGCGCTTTCGGCATCGCTCGATCGCATGACCGGGAAATCGGTCCGCCTGACCACGCGCGTGGATGCCGACCTCATGGGGGGCATTGTCGTGCAGGTGGGGGATACCGTGTATGACGGCAGCGTCAAGAATCAGTTGGCCACTCTGCAGGAGCGGCTCGCAGTCAGCTAATCATCAGTAAACAAGAAGCCATGTCTACGGCAATCCGACCGGATGAAGTCACCGCAGTCCTGAAGAAGGAGCTCGGTGGATTCCAAGCAGAAACCGACATCTACGAAGTCGGCACCGTGCTCCAGGTGGGCGACGGTATTGCACGCATCTACGGCCTTTTGAAGGTCCAGGCGGGTGAGCTCCTCGAATTCCCCCGCTCCGGCGTGTCCGGGATGGTGCTCAACCTGGAAGAAGACAACGTGGGAGCGGTGCTCTTCGGCGAGGTCCACGAAGTGAAGGAGGGCGATGAAGTCCGCCGGACCAACCGGATTGCCTCCGTATCGGTTACGGAAGACATGCTGGGTCGTGTCGTGGACGGACTCGGTATTCCGATCGACGGCCAGGGCCCGCTGACGGGCGAGAAGTTCGAAATGCCCATCGAGCGCAAGGCGCCGTCGGTCATTTACCGCGAGCCGGTCACCGAACCGTTGCAGACGGGTATCAAGGCCATCGACTCCATGATTCCGATCGGTCGGGGTCAGCGTGAGTTGGTCATTGGCGACCGCCAGACCGGCAAGACGGCGGTCTTGATTGACACCATCATCAACCAGAAGTCCACGCACGAGACCGACAAGCCGGTTTACTGTATTTACGTGGCCATCGGCCAGAAGAACTCCACCATTGCCCAGGTCAAGCGCGCGCTCGAGACCCATGGGGCCATGGACTATACGGTCATCGTGAACGCGGGCGCTGCTGCCCCCGCTCCCATGCAGTTCCTGGCCCCGTTCACGGGCGCCTGCATTGGCGAATACTTCCGTGACACCGGCCGTCATGCCCTGGTCATTTACGATGACCTCTCCAAGCAGGCCGTGGCCTACCGCCAGGTGTCGCTGCTGCTCCGCCGTCCTCCGGGACGCGAAGCGTACCCCGGCGATGTGTTCTACCTCCACTCACGCCTCCTGGAGCGCGCGGCCAAGATCAACGCCAACGATTCCGTTGCGACGCTCATGAACGACGCGCCGGACAGCCTGAAGGGCAAGATCAAGGGCGGCGGGTCGCTGACGGCCCTCCCGGTCATCGAGACCCAGGCCGGTGACGTTTCGGCTTACATTCCGACGAACGTGATTTCCATCACGGACGGTCAGATCTACCTTGAGTCGGGTCTGTTCAACGCCGGTGTGCGTCCCGCCATCAACGTGGGTATCTCGGTATCCCGTGTGGGTGGAAACGCCCAGATCAAATCCATGAAGAAGGTATCCGGAACGCTGCGTCTGGACCTGGCCCAGTTCCGTGAGCTGGAAGCCTTCTCGAAGTTCGGATCGGACCTGGATGCGAGCACGCAGCGCCAGCTCACCCGTGGTGCCAAGCTGGTCGAGGTCCTCAAGCAGGGCCAGTACGCTCCGGTTGCCGTGGAGAACCAGGTCGCCATCATTTTCGTGGCGGGTCAGGGTATGCTCGACAAATTGCCCACCGAGCGCATCAAACAATTCGAGAAAGAGTTCATTGAGCGTGTCTCGCTTCGCCACGGGGATCTGCTGAAGTCGATTTCCAAGGGAGCCATGTCGGACGAGGCCGCAGCCATGCTGCGCAAGGAAGCCGAAGAACTCGTTGACGTCTACACCTCAGCCAACTGACGATGGCCAGTCTCCGCGACATACGAAACCGGATAGGCTCCGTACAGAATACGCAGCAGGTCACCCGCGCCATGAAGATGGTGGCGGCGGCCAAGTTGCGCAAAGCCCAGGAGCGCATTTTCCGCACGCGTCCGTACGCCTACAAGATCGGGGAACTGATTACCCGGCTGAAGGGGCATGTGGATCCGGGTGCACATCCGCTTTTCGTGCAGCGTGAGGAGACGAAGGCCGTGTTGCTCGTCATCGTGACAGCCGATCGTGGACTGGCCGGCGGGTTCAACTCGAACATCATCAAGTTGGCCGAGCAGACCATCCGGGAACGGTTCGCGGAGTACCATGCCTCGGGCAATCTGTACCTGATGTGCGTCGGCCGGAAAGGACACGACCACTTCCGGAATCGTGGATACACACTCGTCGGCGATTTCCGGGGCGCATTCGACAACCTGGGCTTCCCGACGGCTACGGCCGTGGTGGACGCGGCGGTCGCGGGATTCGAATCCGGCAAGTGGGATGAGGCCTGGTTGGCCTACAACGAGTTCAAGAACACCATTTCCCAGAACCGGATCGTGGAGCCGCTGCTTCCGGTTCCGGCCGAACAATTCCTGACCCCGGTCATGGAAGATGCCATGGGCAACGACGTGGCCATCACGTCGGGTGGTCCTTCGGCGGTCGACTTCCTCTTCGAACCCAATGCGTCGCGGATCCTGGAAGCGTTGGTGCCCCGCTACCTCAAGTATGAGGTCTGGCGTGCGCTCCTGGAGTCGAATGCGTCGGAACAGGGCGCCCGTATGGTGGCCATGGACAGTGCCACGAACAACGCCGGCGACCTGTTGAAGGAGCTGAAGCTGAAGTACAATCGCGCCCGTCAGGACGCGATTACGAAGGAGCTCATTGAGATCACATCCGGCGCCGACGCACTCGGCGGGTAAAAAGGCGTTTCATGGGACTCGGCTGAGTTGTATTCTTGGGCTGCTTTGGCAGGCCCTTGAACCTCACCCAGGAATCCATGTCGTCCCTTTCCTCCGAATCCTCGTCCCCCCGCTTCTCGTCCAGGTGGGGGTTCTTCCTGAGCGTTCTCGGCATTGCCGTCGGAACCGGGAATATCTGGCGCTTTCCCCGCATTGCTGCGCAGAACGGAGGCGATGACGGCGCAGGCGCCTTCCTGGTAGCCTGGCTGGTGTTCCTGTTCGCATGGAGCATTCCGCTCATCATGATCGAATATGTGTGGGGCCGGAAGCATCGGTCGGGCGTGGTGGCCACCTTCGTGAAGGAAGGCGGAGAGCGGTTCGCCTGGATGGGCGCCTTCGTGGCCTTCGTGGCCACCGCCATTACCTTCTTCTACTCGGTCGTCGTGGGATGGTGCATTTATTATCTCATCCAGTCCATCACGTCACCCCTGCCACAGACCACCGACGCGGCCATGCAGGTCTGGAATGATTATCAGAGCGGCGGATGGCCCCTGGTCTTCCACGCGATCGCCATGGGGTTGGGCGCACTCGCCATCTGGAAAGGGGTGTCGTCCATCGAGCGGGTGAATAAAGTGCTCGTGCCAACGCTCCTGGTCATCGTGGTCATCTGTGTGGTGCGGGCATTGACGCTCCCTGGCGCCTGGGATGGTGTGGCCTACCTGTTCACCCCGGAATGGAGTCAGCTGACCCGCCCACGGATCTGGATTGAGGCCCTCACGCAGAATGCCTGGGATACGGGCGCCGGTTGGGGGCTCTTCCTGACGTATGCGGCCTACATGAGCACCAAACAGGGCATCGTCAAGAATGCCGTCGCGACCGCCGTGGGCAACAACACCGTGTCCCTGCTCGCGGCCCTCATGGTGTTCGGTACCGTGTTCGCCATCCTCCAGACCGAAATGGGCATGAACCGCGCCGAAATCCTTGAGGTCATGAAGACCAGCGGACCGGCCTCCACGGGGCTCACATTCATCTGGATGCCGCAGCTCTTCGAACGCATGTTCCTGGGAGCGCCACTGGCCATCCTGTTCTTCCTGGGTCTCACGTTTGCCGGGTTCTCATCGTTGATCGCCCAGTTGGAGTTGCCCACGCGGGTGTTCATCGATGCCGGCTTGTCCCGCCCGATGGCCATCGGCGCGGTCGTCGGTGTCAGCTACCTGCTTGGCATTCCCTCTGCCGTCAACCTGGACATTCTGAGCAACCAGGACTTTGTGTGGGGCGTCGCACTCATGGTATCGGGTGCATTCGTGGCGTTCATCGTCATCCGGAACGGGGTGTCTGCCATGCGGGATACCAATCTGACCGGGCAACCGGGCGACTGGAACGTGAGCAAGGGATGGGTCTTCGTGGTGAACTATTTCATTCCGGTCGCGGCCATCGCCCTGCTCGTCTGGTGGCTCTCGCAGTCGGTGACCCGGAACTGGTACGATCCCATTGCCACCGATACACTCATGACGGTGCTTCTGCAGTGGGCGGTCATGATGGGCCTGTTTTTCGTCGGAAATCGCTGGATTGCCGGAAAAATGGGTGGAAAGAACTGAATTGACGATCTCTTCGTTGACGAAGGGTCCTTCCCTCAGTAATTTTATAGTCTTGCCCTGTTTCAGACAGGTCGCAATTTGCCTCAGGCAGGCACCCTATCCGGAGAGGTGGGTGAGTGGCTGAAACCACAGGTTTGCTAAACCTGCGTACCTTTCAACGGGTACCGAGGGTTCGAATCCCTCCCTCTCCGCACAGCGCCCCGGCTGCCGAAAGGCAGTCGGGGTTTGTTGCTTGCGCCCGCCGTGCTTGCACGAGCGGGGGCAAGCAACAAACCCCGAAGCGCGCGTAGCGCGCCGGGGCGCTGTGCAGGAGCCCCATCTGGGCTGAACGCCCCCGGCGGCGACCAAAGGAAGCCAAGGCGGGGGCGTTAACCCCTCCTGAAATTGGTCACTCAAAGCATCCGCCACCATGGCACCGCAAGCACATCATCTGTCAACCATTCCGTCCGGTCTCCGTCATGTAACAGGAGCCCGGGCAATGCAACACCAGTGTGCTCTTGCCGAAACGAACGCAAATGCTTGGTATCGCTCAGCTTGACCTTTGCTCCGGACTTGATCTCGATGGGCATTACGCCGGCAGCGGTTTCTATCAAGAAGTCAATTTCTTCACCCGCCGTAGTCCTCCAATAGAAGACGTTCGTATGTACTGGCTCAGCAGATGCCCACGTCAGGATGTCCAGCAATATCACGTTCTCAAGATGTGCACCGGTCGGTTCGGTAACTCCGGCCAAGTGCATACCCAATCCGGTATCGCCCCAGTAGACCTTCGGCGATTTGATGAGTCGTTTCGTTCTGTTCACAGACCATGCCGGAAGGCGGACCAGCAAATGGGACAGTTCCAAAACGTTCAACCATCGATGTACCGTTGGTTGCGGGATGGCTACATCACGCCCCAATTCCGTTTGGTTGAGAATTTGCCCCGTTCGCAGACAGACCGCTCGCATAAGGCGCCGGAAATCCGGGATGGACGAAATATTGCTCACGAATTGAAGATCCCGTTCGAGGTATGTACGGGTGTATCCATCGAACCAGATAGCACGTTCCTTGTCGGTTTCCAGTTCTACTGCAGGGGTAGGGAAGCCACCCCGCCTGGCCAGTTGCCGCCAGTTGTCGTTGCTGAAGGCAGCCGATTCAATACTCGCAATCCATCGTTCGGGAGGCGTCTCGAACAATCGCCCCCACAGTCCGCACCGACCGGCGCCTGACTGTTCTCCGCGGGTCATTGGGCTCAGCGTGAGATAGACGGCTCGCCCTGCCAGAGTTTCAGATACTCCACCCATGAGCAGCAAATTGGCAGATCCCGTCAGAACGAATCGGCCAGGTGCTCTGTTCATGTCAATCGCGTGCTTTATCCCAGGCAACAGCTCCGGAGCACGCTGAATTTCGTCGATTGCTACGGGACGCATCCCGTCAAACACAAGCGACGGGTCCGATTCTATGGCTTGGAGCACATCCATGTCGTCAAGCGTCAACCACGCGCGGTTGTCGTCCAGGAGATCACGAACCAAGGTGGATTTCCCGGTTTGCCGTGCCCCCGTGACTACGACCGCGGGCATGACGGCCAAACGCTCCTGAAGCGCCGTGAGGAGGTATCTTGGAAGAGGATTATTCATGACATGAATGATAATCATTCACGACGTGAATAGAAATACCAATCAGGGCCGGATTTCCAGCGGCGTTTGCGGTACCCAGCCCTCGAAGCCGAGCGCATCCATCCGGGCCTGCACCCGGGCCCGATCCGCCGGAGGCGCATGGATGGCAATCAGGAAGGGCGAGCCCGCCTGGCGATACAGGGCCAGGAAATCATCATCACCCAGGTTCCAATACGGCGCGGCCAGAACATCAATGGGCGCGGCCACCAGGTCTTCCGACAGCGACGAATCCCCCAGGTGCACCACGCGGCGTCCGGCGTGCTCCAACACATAGGCCCGGTTGTCGACACCCGAGTGCGGGATGGCAATCGGGATGATGGTCAAGGAGTCAATGACCATCGGCTCGAACCCCGAATACATTCGTTCGCCGAGTCCCTCACACGAGGCCGCCTCCAGCACATCATCACGCGCATCTCCCGGCACGAAAGCGAACGCATGAGGTGCGTGGCACAGGTAAGAGGCCATCGCTTCCGGAACCATGTGGTCCAGATGGCGGTGCGTCGCCAGGATGACATCCAGGTCATCGAAGGGTGTACGTGCCTGCTCGAAGGCGGTGCGAAGCGGAAGGTCCAACGGGGGATAATCGTCGAACGCGTCCCGGAACAGCCCGTCTATCGCAAGCCGGACACCACCGATCTCATGGATGAGTCCATTGTTGGCGGTGAACGTCTGCGCAGCCGCTGTCTGCGTCATACCTCCGATGAACACGGGCAGAACGATCCATGCACACAATGGGGCAGACCGAACACCGTTACGGAAACGCCTGAAGAAGGAGCGAACAAAAAAGCAGGTCATGAGCAACGTCCAGGTTTACGTCACGATCGGGATTCTCATGACGTGGGTGGGCCCACGGAAGTTGCTGTTCGCGGACTCGCTGTGACCATTCAGGCGCGGTCCGTGCTTATCCCGACACGCATGGCATAGATTGGGCCGGTCAATCCCGGAGTGCCCATGCGCCTGTCGCTACTGATTGTTTGTCTGTTGATGCTGGTGGACCCCGTCACGGCGCGGCAGGCCTCGGTACGTGGATTCGTGACCGATGCGTTGACCGAGCAGCCTTTGCAGGGAGCCTCGGTAGTCCTTCTTGCGCCCCACAATCAGCAGCCGATGGGGGTCGCGACCGACGGTGACGGTTTCTTCCACGTGCGCCGAGTCCCGGCGGGCACGTATACCCTGCGGATTTCGTTCATCGGATTCGATGCGTACGAAGAACGGATAACGCTGGCGGCCACCGGCACGCTGGACCGGTCCGTGGTCCTCTCGCCGTCCTCCGGCGAAATTGATGAACTGGTGGTGGAAGCCGATGCCATGGGCGGTGTCGCAACCGTTGCAGCCGGGCTTGAAACCATCGTGCCGGCCTCCATCGATCGCGTCCCCGTTCCTGGCGTCTCCGGGGACCTGGCCGCCTATCTGCAGACCGTACCCGGCGTGGTGGTGTCCGGTGACCGGGGCGGTCAGTTCTTTGTCCGCGGAGGAGCCGTGGATCAGAACCTGGCTCTTCTGGACGGCCTTCCCGTGTACATGCCCTTCCACGTGCTCAGTTTCTATTCGGCGTTTCCGGAAGAACTGGTGGACCGGGCCGCATTCCATACCGGTGGATTCGGCGCCGCGTACGGCGGACGGACCTCGTCCATCCTGGACGTCCAGGCGCGCAACGGCAACAAGCAACACCTGGCCGGGGGCATCAGTCTGGCCCCGTTCCTGTCGACCGTCCGGCTGGAAGGGCCCATTGTGCCCGGTCGGGTTTCGGCTGTGGTATCGGCCCGACAGTCCCTCATTGAGGAATTCGTGCCCGAAATGTTCGGACAGTCCATGCCGTACCGGTTCGGTGACCGATTCGGCAAGATCCATGCGCTCCTGGGAACGTCCCATACCCTCTCGTTCACCGCCCTGGATACCGATGACAGGGGAGACATCGCCGGCACCCGGAAGGTGTTCACGGGGGATGCCTTGGCCGGCGAGGTGACCGACAGTACACAGATCCACTGGTCCAACCGCGTCTACGGCGGCCAATGGATTTTCCGACCCAACGGGGCGCCCATCGTGGCCCAGGTCACCGCGGGCCGGTCGGAGATGACGAACAGCTTCGGGCCGGAGGAAGCCCGTTCGCGCACCGGCTCCATCGCCAGCACGGACCTGGCACTGAAACTCGACTGGCTGCTCCGCTCCGGACGGCTCACCGTCGGCTCGTCGCTCCGACAAGCCGATCTCACCTACGTGCTGGACGACCAGTTCCAGGACCTCACGACCGGGTCCGACGTGCTCCGCGAACTCGGGTCGTTCGTGGAGTGGGAATACCGGTTGGCCGGGGATCGCATCGTGGCGACGAGCGGGCTCCACCTGTATTCCGGATCGGGCGACCAGCCTGGTGCCACATGGGAATCGTTCCTGGAGCCCCGGTTCCGGCTCACCTATCATCCGACGGGACCGGAAGGACGGCATACCGTGCACGCGTCGGCCGGAACGTATCATCAGAAACTGACCGGGCTCTCCGACAAGCGCGACCTGGGCAACCTGTTCACCGCATGGGTGGTTGCCGAAAATGCCGCCTCGGCGGTCCACGTCATCCTGGGCTACAATGTCCGGCTGACGCCGTTCGCATCGGCGGCCGTCGAAGCCTGGTACAAGGACTACACCGGATTGAGCGTACCCATCTTCAGCGCGTTTCCGCGGTTCACGACGATCCTCCAATCCGCGGACGGCCGCGCGTACGGAACGGATGTCCGCTTGGATTTCAACGGTCGACCGTTCATCAGCGACGCCACGCTGGACGGCTACCTGAGCTATTCCTTCTCGAGTGTGGAGTATGAAACGGCTACGCACACCTACAACCCGGGGCACGACCGGCCGCACCAATTGAATGCGCTGTTGCATGCGGAAAAAGGCGAGGTCGGGCTGACCCTGCAATGGCAGTACGGATCGGGCCTGCCGTTCACGCCGTCCGGCGGCTTTGACAAATGGTATGTCCTGACTCCGGGCGTGGACCTGACCCGGCAACAAGGCGAGGACCGGGTTCTGTACGCCGAACCCTACTCCGATCGGCTCCCGAGCTACTCGCGCGTGGACCTGTGGATTGAGCGCCGGGTGGAACGGGGGCGACACGTGGCCACCGTGCGGGCCGGCGCCCTGAACATCCTGAACCGCGCCAACCTGTTCTATTTCGACCTGTTCACGTTCCAACGCGTGGACCAGCTGCCGCTCATTCCCTCGGTGGGCCTGAAAGTGGAGTTACGCTGATATGAAACCTGCCCCCGCAAACACCCCTCGCCTTGCGGCCTCCGCGATCCTGTTATGCGCGGTTCTGGGATTGACCCTGACGGCATGTGACCAGACCGACATCGACCCGTTTCACAATGACGGACAGTATTTCACCGTCTGGGGCTACCTGGATGTCCTGGAACGGGAGCAGACCATCCGTGTGGTGCCAGTCACCCGATTCCCGGAGCGGATAGAAAGCCCGACCGAACCGCAGGCCTACATCGACGCCGACGTGTACACCACGGACCTGTCTACGGAAGAGCGCATCAAATGGACCCATTCCCTCATGCAATTGGATGACGGAACATACGGGCACATGTACACGGCCCGGTTCATCGTCCGTCCGGGGCGCACCTATCGACTGGAAGTGGTGCGCAGCGACGGGAAAATGGCCGTGGCCGAAACGACGGTGCCCCGGACCGTGGACCAGGGGCACATGCAACGCTCCGAAGTCATGTACAACGCCGATTCTACGGAAATCTGGCAGGACATTGAGGTGCGCGGCATTCCTTCCCCGTGGGACATGCGGGCGCTGTACACGGCGGGCGCATCCACCAACTTCCACGTCCAGGTGCCGTACGGCCGGACGGGAGAGCGCACGACCGATGGCGGATGGCGCACCAGGCTCCACATCTCCCGTGATCAACCCGCCGTCCAGGAGTACCTGCGCAGCTTTCCGGACGAGTCGGGAGCGACACTCGTTGCGGTCGGGCTCCAACTGCGCATATTGGACGAGAACTGGGATCCGCCGGAGGGCGTCTTCGACCCGGAGGTCCTGGCCCAACCCGGCGTCCTCACGAATGTGTCCGGCGGGCACGGGTTTTTCGGAAGCATGGGCTATCACGCGGAAGAATGGGAGATCGACGTTCCGCAGCGACTGCTGGGCTATCCACTGGTGGTGGAGCGTCCCCCGGCGAACTGACCCACGGGTACCGGAGTATGACGCTCCATGCTGACCAAACGCATCATACCCTGCCTGGACATCAAGGACGGCCGCACCGTGAAAGGGGTCAATTTCGTGGACCTGCGCGATGCCGGCGATCCGGTGGAATTGGCCCGGGCCTACGTGGAGCAGGGCGCGGACGAGTTGGTGTTCCTGGACATTTCGGCATCGCTGGAGAACCGCGGAACGCTGCTTGAACTCGTCACGCACATTGCCGAAGTCGTCAACATTCCGTTCACCGTGGGCGGCGGCGTGCGTTCGGTGGATGATGCGCGCGCCTTGCTCAACGCGGGCGCCGACAAGGTCGCCGTGAACAGCGCCGCCATTGCCAGGCCGGAGCTGGTCGCCGAGCTGGCCGATGCGTTCGGCAGCCAGTGTGTCGTGGTGGCGGTCGATATCCGCCTGACCGACGGCGAATGGCGCGTCCATTCCCATGGTGGCACCCGGCCGACATCGCTCGAAGCCGTATCCTGGATTCGCAGGATGGAATTGCTGGGGGCCGGGGAAATACTGCTGACCTCCATGGACCACGACGGCACGAAAGCCGGATTTGCCGTGGAGATTACGCGCAGGATCTCGGAAACCGTGTCCATTCCGGTCATTGCATCGGGCGGGGCGGGAACGGAATCCCATTTTGTGGATGTACTGGGAGCCGGATGTGCCGATGCAGCGCTTGCTGCCAGCGTATTCCACTTCGGCGAGATCCCCATACCCACCCTGAAGCGCGTTCTCCATGACCATGCCATCCCCGTCCGACGCTGAACAGCCCCTCGTGCCCCTGCTGCCCAAAGGCCGGGTGCCGGTTTTCGACGAACGCGGTCTCATTCCGGCCGTGGTCCAGGATTTCAAGACCAACCGCGTCCTCATGCTCGCCTGGATGAGCGAGGAGTCCCTGCAGGTCACGCGAACGAGCGGACATGTCACGTTCTTCAGCCGCTCGCGTCAGCAACTCTGGGAAAAGGGCGAGACCTCGGGCAACACCCTCTGCGTGGAGGAACTCCGTTTGGATTGTGATGGCGATACGCTCCTCGTGAAGGTGCACCCCATGGGCCCCACGTGTCACACCGGGGCCGATACGTGCTGGGAGGAAGACAACCACTCCATTGAGCACTTCATTCCGACGCTGGAACGGATCATCGACCTTCGCGCGGAAGTCGCGGATACCGAATCGTCCTACACGTCCCGCCTCCTGAAGGCCGGACCCAAGAAAATCGCCCAGAAAGTGGGCGAGGAAGGCGTGGAAGTCGCCCTCGAGGGCGCTACCGGAAACGAAGAGCGGCTCCTGGAGGAGTCGGCCGACCTCATGTACCACCTGCTCGTCCTGCTCAAGGCCAGCGGACTGTCGTTCAAGGACGTGGAGCAGGTGCTGGCGAGTCGTCACGGGTAATTCGTGACCCACCCTTCGGACAAACCGGGTTTGTTTTGACCGTTACCATCGGTGTCCTGCTGCTGGTCTGGTTCATCGTGGCGATCGGTGCCATGTTGCAGGGCGCCATCGGCTTCGGGCTCGGCACCTTCGCGGTGCCCCTCCTGCTTCTGGTGGAACCGGCGTTCGTTCCCGGTCCCGTGCTGTTGTCTGCGTTCTTGCTGACCCTCTTCCTGCTCCGGCGGGAACGGGCTTCGGTGGCCTTCCGGGAAGTCCGGTGGGGCATTGTCGGCCGGGGGCTGGGCAGCATCGCGGCTGCCGTGCTGCTGGTTCAGCTGCCCAAACACCTGGTGGCACCGCTCGTGGCGGCCATGGTACTCGTAGCCATCCTTTTCCTCGTCGCAGGTTGGCGGCTGCCCATCTCGCGAGGGAGCCTGCTGTTCGTAGGGACGATGTCCGGCCTGCTCGGGACGGCGGCATCCATCGGGGGACCCCCACTGGCCATGCTCTACGTGGACCAGAATGGCGGTCGCATTCGCGGTACACTGTCGGGCATCTTTGTGGCAGGAACACTCATGTCGGTGGCGGCGCTGGCCGTGGCCGGACGGTTCGGTCTGCAGGAAATCAAATTGACCGGCATGATGTTGCCGGGAATTGCGGTCGGATTCATGATGTCGCGCCGTGCGGCATCGCTCGCGGACAGCGGCTTCATCCGCCCGGCCATCATCGCGGTGTCGACGCTGGCGGCCATCCTTTCTATTGTCCGCTATACCCTCCTGGCGTGAACCGGCTTCATTCCGATGGGAAGAGGCTCGCGTCGAGTCCCGGTATGATGCGCAGCGCGTTCTTGTAGTAGATGTGCTGCAGGACGTCGTCCGGCAAGTCCAGGCCGTACAGTTTCCACTGGGCGTGGTACTTGCGGTAGTAATCGAAATACTCGTCCGACGTTTCGAACGTGCGGAAGTAGGCGTGGTACTCCTCCACGTTGTAGGCATCCTTCCCGAACAGGATGCGGTCCTTGTAGTCGGTCAGGAATTGCCTGGCGGTGACCGGTTGGCGTCCGAGTTCATACAGCACCGCACCGACTTCGGAATACACGTTCGGGTAGCGATCCAACAACGCTCCCAGCCCGCCCAGATCATGTCCCATCCACCCCAAATGGGCGTTGATGAACACCGTACCCGGGTGCCGGCCAAACACCCTGTGCTGCTCCGCAATGATCTCCTCGAACGTCGGGCCTTCTCCTGGCGGATGCCAGCGCTCCGGCCGCAACTTTAATTCCAGCCACTTCTCGTTGAATCGGTCCTTGGGCTGCCAGAAATTCGCCGGGTCGGCCGAATGGATGAGCACCGGAATGCCGAGTTCGCCTGCCAGTGCCCAGACCGGATCGATGGCCGGATGGTCCACCGGCACGCGGTTGCCGTCGGGATCTTCCACACGCATGCCCAGGCTCTTGTAGATCTTCAGCCCGCGCGCGCCGTGCACCTCCACGTCCTCACGAAGCTGGGCGACGGCGCGCGCGGTCCAGCCCGGCGTGCCGAATCCTTCGAAATCGATGTTGGCGAACGTCACGAAACGGGACGGGTGGCGCCCCTCCATGTTGTCGATGCCCTGGGCAAGCCGGTCATCCGACCAGCCTGAAAGGTTCACCATGACCGCCATGTTCATGCCGTCCATGTCGGCCACGAGCGAGTCAATCTGCCCCGGGCGCATGGTGGCGGCGGCGAACCAGTGGCTGTGGACATCCACAAACGGATACTTGGCCGACGTTACCTCATGGGCCGGTACGACCAGGGTCGTCCGGGGCTCGTAGTCCTCCACCGTGACATGATCCTGGGCAAAAAGCGGAAGCCCCGTCCCGAAAAGCAGGACCAGAACAGGAATGAAGCGGGCGGAAGAACGTATCATGGATCGAATCCGGTGGGTGCTGGGTTAACGACGCACCCGAATCTACGTATCCCGTCCATGTCCGACCTCATCCGCCCCGACGTTCCGTTCCGCATCCAATCCGAGTTCGAGCCGACGGGCGATCAGCCGCGCGCCATCGCCGAGCTGCTGCAAGGCATTGACCGGGGCGACCAGTTCCAGACGCTGCTCGGCGCCACCGGCACCGGCAAGACCTTCACCATGTCGCACGTGGCCGCCTCCGTCGGGAAGCCCACGCTCGTCATGAGCCACAACAAGACGCTCGCGGCCCAGCTCTACGCCGAGTTCAAGCACTTCTTCCCCGACAACGCCGTCGAGTTCTTCATTTCCTACTACGACTACTACCAGCCGGAGGCCTACATCGTCCACTCCGATACGTACATCGAGAAGGACATGTCCATCAACGAACGCATCGATCGGTTGCGGCTGAAAGCCACCAGTTCGCTGATTTCCGGGCGCAGCGATGTGATCGTCGTAGCGAGCGTATCGTGCATCTACGGACTCGGCTCGCCGGACACCTACCGCGAACAGGTCGTGCAGCTGAAGGTGGGGCAAACCGTGGTGCGCAAGGCGCTGCTCCACGAACTCATCTCCATCCACTACACGCGCAACGACGTGGACTTCAAGCCCGGTACGTTCCGGGTGCGGGGGGATGTCGTCGAAATCTTCCCCGCCTACGCCGAAGAAGAGGCCTTCCGGATTGAGTTCTGGGGCGATGACATCGAGAAATTGAGCGTGTTCGATCCGCTTACCGGCCAGGAGCGGACGCAGGACACGTACCTGACCATCTACCCGGCCAAGATCTTCGTGACGCCCAAGGAGCAGGTGGAGAAAGCCGTGGTGTCCATCGAAGAAGAACTGCGCTGGCGATTGGCCGTGCTGCGCGAAAACGGGGGCGTGCTGGAAGCCGCACGGCTGGAGCAGCGCACCATGTTCGACATCGAGATGCTCAAGGAAGTCGGCTATTGCAGCGGCGTGGAGAATTACTCGCGGCATCTCACGAGCAGGGCTCCCGGCGAGCGTCCCTACTGTCTGCTGGATTACTTCCCGGATGACTTCCTCATGGTGATCGACGAGAGCCACGCCACCATCCCGCAGATCCGGGCCATGTACAACGGCGACCGCGCGCGGAAACTGAACCTGGTGGAGCACGGATTCCGGCTGCCTTCGGCGCTCGACAACCGGCCCATGACGTTCGAGGAGTTCGAGGACAAGATGAACAACGTGGTCTTCGTATCGGCCACGCCCGGAGACTACGAGTTGGAGCAGTGTGGCGGCGTGTTCGTGGAGCAGATCATCCGGCCGACCGGCATTGCCGATCCCACGGTGCATATCCGCCCCACGACGAACCAGATTGACGATTTGCTTGAGGAAATCCGCCAGGTCCTGGAGCGGAAGGAACGCGTGCTCGTGACCACGCTCACCAAGCGGATGGCAGAGGATCTGTCCGATTATTTCGATGGATACGGGCTGCGCGTGCGCTACCTGCATTCGGACATCGATGCGCTCGAGCGGGTCGAAATCCTGCGCGGTTTGCGGCTCGGGGAGTTTGATGTGCTCATTGGCGTGAACCTGTTGCGCGAAGGGCTGGATTTGCCGGAAGTATCGCTCGTGGCCATCATGGATGCCGACAAGGAGGGCTTCCTGCGCTCGGACCGCTCGCTCATCCAGACGGCCGGCCGCGCCGCCCGGAACGTGAACAGCAAGATCCTGCTGTACGCCGACACCGTCACCGGCTCCATGCAACGGATGATGGACGAAACCACGCGTCGCCGCGAAATCCAGCTCGCCTACAACGAGGAGCACGGCATTACCCCGCGGACCGTGCTGAAGTCCCGCGAGCAGATCATGGAAGGCACGGTCATCGCCGAAGAAAAGAACATCGAGGGTGGGCCCCAGTCGCGGTATTACGACGGCCCCGACCAGCTCAAGAAAGTGGCCGATCCGGTGCTCCAGTACCTGACCGACGATCAGAAGCGCGACCTGAAGAAGCAGCTCAAGAAAGAGATGATGGAGGCGGCCTCCAACCTCGAATTCGAACGCGCCGCCGAACTCCGCGATACGATCGAGCAGTTGGAATGAGGGTGCATCGACAATTGCCCTTGCGCAACGTCATTTTCACAACTATAATGATTCCAGGTACTTGAATCAGAAATCGAACTATAGTGACCCAATATCGATTCTTTTTATACTTATCTGCAATAGCGTTACTCTGCTTAACGATTTCAGGTTTTGTCCGCCCTTGCAATGCTCAGTTCGAATTACTGGTTGAGCATGAGCGCAACACGGGAAATGTTCTTCTTAGGGAGGTAAATGGCATCACCATTTACACGTACGTGGGTGCTTCCCAGATTTCTCTGATTGACGCCTCTGGAACTGTGCGCTCCTATCAGATCATCGATCCGTCAGTCAGAGTCATAGGGTTCTCGGAGTCTTTTGAAGGATTCTTCCTGGAGATGGACGATTTGTCCGTGCAAGTGCTGAACGTGGGACAATCGGTCGATCAGTATTCAATAGATCCGTTTCCAATATCCTTGTGGTCAGCGCACGATCAAATCATATCAACATCCCTGGGCACCTTTATTCGTTCCGGAGGAGATATTTCTATTTACAACCTTGCGTCAGAATCATTCGACGTTGAATATTCGCTCCCACCGTCAGGCGTCGTTCGATCCGGATCTGACTTTCTGGACGCCGACTCTCTCCTGGTCTACGTCCAGAGCACTTACGGACCAGATAGCTGTTGTGCCCATGTGGCATTCCGAACTGGTGAAGGGGACTGGAGCATTGTGGATGGAGTTGAAAAGTCGCTCGCCCACGAGCTTGGTAAGGGTATTCTTTACCTCGGCCACGATACCGGTTTTCAAGTATTTGATTTGACCAAACGTGACCGGGGTGGTTCGTACATCGCGTACGATCGTCCAGCCGAACCTTCCGCAATTCGGGAGGGGCCATCTGGAAGCGTCTATTTCAGCACACTAGTAGGGGAAATCTGGAAGTATGATGAAGCGGTGGGGTGGAGTACCCCTGTGACAACAGACGAATCGATCCTCTCCCTTGTTCTAGAAGGCTCAGACGTACGTGCATACGCCTCCAACACCGGGCTTTGGTACAACACATCGATTCCCGTAAACACCGTTCATGAACCGAGAGACAGGAGCCAGGGCGTGGACGTATATCCCAACCCGGCCAATTCAGGGTCTCCCATCTTCGTACAACTGCCCCCAAACGGAACCCATCACGTGAGCAATACCGTCAACGTGTTTGACGTCTTGGGACGGGAAGTCTGGACGACACGATATATGGGAGACTCCATTCAGATAGGTACAAATGTGACAAGCAGACTCAGCCCAGGAGTGTATCTGATCATCTTGTCAACGGGCGATTTCTATCACCGCCAAACATCCACTATCCTCGTTATTGAATGAAATTCGCCACGCTACTTACGCTGTTCATGCTCTTTGGAGTTGTATTTATTAATCCTATGGGCGCATCTGCGCAGGAACTGCGTCCCTCCCTGCAAAGGCTCCTGCAATCGTCCTCCGCGGAAGCACCCGGAACGGAGGCACGAGTTCGCTGGGAGTCGCGGTCCAGCGCTCCCTCATATGTAGCACGCGTTCGGATATGTGAAGGCGATTCTGGTGTCGACAGTAAAACAAGAGCCGATGCCTTTATTCGACGCAACGCAGACGTATTTGGGACGAATTTCCATTCCGATTTCGAAGTTGAGCGCACCGTAACTCTTGGTGACTACCGTATTGTCAAGTTTCAGCAGATGTATAAGGGATATAAGATTCTTGAAGCAACATACCGTGTGAACCTAGATAAAGAAGGGTGTATTCTAGGGTTTGGAGGTACATATGCTACGATCGAACGTGACATGACAGTACCATCCACGGATGTGGCGAGCGTCGTATCTGCAATCAACGAAGTCATACCCATAACATTTGCATCTACCGAGACTCTTGCCGTCGAGTTATTCGTTTCAATCGCCGATCCTGCGGATCCAGTCTGGATTTACAGATTAAAGTCCCATGAAGGCGACATTTTCTATAGTGTCGCATCACGAAAGGTGCTCGAACATGACGGAAGCTCTGGAAGTACATTCGATAATGGCCCAGCAAGTCCGTTTTTAGATGGCGATATAGCAACGGAGATGCACATGTCAGATCGGGAGCAGGCGACAATTCGACCGTTCCGGATCGAACTGGATGACATACCCAGTAATCGTGCAAGTAAGGCCGGACATGCTTATAGTACGAATCCGAGCGACGGCACTTATGTAATAAAACAACTTGGTGCGCTTGATGGCACCGGCCAATATTTAGAATCAGGTTATTATGGACTAAAGATTTACAACGCGGCATTCAATCCCTTAAATCATTCGACTGGTGCCGGAACCACTACTGCCGAATTAGGAGGAGGGAATGAGTATAAATTTGAGCTCAACGAAATCACGGGGACTACTTGTAATGGCGTGAGTTTTCATGTGAATGTGGATTGCAGTCATTTAGACGACTCCAATGCATATTATCATATGGCTAATTATATGGGCTGGCACGATTTGCTATACTATCTGGGGACAACACCACATGTGGAAGTTGAATCTCTCCGCGAACAGGACAACGTTGGGAAAGTCAAAGAATATACCAGCGTTGCGGATCAGTGGTACATTAGATTAGGAGTTAAGTCTAGTAACTTATCGCCGGTATATGAAAGCGGTGGCAAAGACCGGTCGGTAATATTTCATGAATACAACCACGTTGTTTCTCGGGAAGCCCTGGGTTATGAACCAACTTTTGGAACGAACGAAGCGGGCGCGATAGATGAAGGGCTCGCTGACCTTCTATCAGCGCTTTATATCCAAAGTCCTCATATAATGGAAGGCGCTGTTTGGTGTCCTCCCAAGCACCTGGCTGAAGATGAGATTCTGTGCGACGGACCGGACGAGACCTACCTGAGAACTCTTGATACGGATTATTCCACCTGGGCATATGATTCTACAAAATCGATCAGTAACCAAGATCTTGAATTCAATACGTGTAGTTATCAACAATTCAAGAATGGCGTATATTCATGTGCCTCTATTATTTACACTGATAATACTGAACACGCGCTTGGGACCGTATTGGCTGGTGCTGTGTGGGACTATTACTTAGATGCCTCGCCGTATGTGATGGATTTGTTTTATTTAACGCACTTAACTTTGAGCAATCTTGACAATGATGCCGATCTTAAGGACTTTGCTGACGTGATTCGGGATCAGGCTGATCTTATCTCGGGTATTGATGGTCCTCTACTCAGTGGGCACCTTCGGAATCGGAATATCTACGAACACGGAACTCCGCGCACCTATACAGTTCCATCCAAGCAGGGTTTGATTCAACAGCCTATTGCCGAAATTGATAGTACAATAGCCCTCGGTGCCACAGATGTAGATGGTCTCGTCCGTGTATATCCAAATCCTGTTGGATCGATATTGACGATTTCCTTGAGCCCCGATTTGTCGTCGAGTCTCCTTCTCAACATTTGGGATTCCCTAGGGCGCAGGGTGCTGTCTATTTCAAGTGAAAGCAACTCAGTCGGTTCTACTCAGACACTCGATGTATCGAACTTATCTTCTGGTACGTATGTCGTCGACGTTCAAACGAGTGTTGGCAATTATCGAACAACATTTGTAAAGATATAGAATGACGTCTTCCAGTTATTCGAGGACGACTACGACCCGCTCAGATGACAATGACCTGTCTGTTTCAATGAAAATGACTGGTATCAACGTCAATCGGAATTGAGCAGACACGTGCCCCAAGTACTTGTGCGACGATGGATTCTTCTCCTCGCACTGTGCTGTGTGAGTGGTGTCACACAGGTTCAAGTCAGTATGGCCACAGACAATGACTGCAAACCCCTCTCCCTGTACTGCATTGAGCTCGTGCCGACCGTGGCCTTTGAAGGGGTGCGCTCGGCGGTCGAGCTTGCTCGACCGCCGAGCGCATTCGGTGTTGCCGTCTCGAGGGATGGCCATCAGCGCTACCGGCTGATCGTTCATACGGAAGGGTTACCAAGTCCTCCCGCGGGGCATGCCTATGTACTCTGGTCGATGCCGCTGGTGCTCGACCCCGTGGTGCGGCAGGCCACGATCGTGAACGGCGAAGTAGATGCGGGCGAAATCGCGCTCAACCGGTTCATGCTGCTCGTCACCCTGGAGCCGGAGGATGCGGCAGCGGACGCCGGCCGGACGGGACCTATCGTCATGCGCGGGCGCTCCCCGTCCAGTCGGATGGAGCCGCACGATCTGTTCCAGCTTTCGGCTTTCGCGGATCCAATACGGTCGGAAGAAGGGGAAGATGGGAGTGAAGAGGCTGGTGAAGGGGAACACCAAATTGCTGGAAACGGTCACCAGGAGCACGGGCATGGACAGCCAGTTGGCTCGGTCGTCGTCGGCGTCTGGCCCGTCCCGCCCATGCATGCGGGTGTGCGCATGCCGGCGGCCATGCACACCCTGAAACCAACGGTCTCGCCATGGAAGCCGGATGATAAACTTCTGGAATGGGCGGGCGTCGACCGAATGGAAGACCTGCCACGTGCACTACCCAGGGAGGTCTACCACCTGAAGGATGGCGACGAGCTGACCCTGCATGCGGAAGTCGTCCGGAAAACCCTGAACGGCCGGGAAATGGCCTTCCTGGGCTACAATCGGCAAATACCGGGGCCTCTGTTGTGGGTCGATCAAAATGTAACCTTGCAGGTTACATTTAAGAATGACACCCCGTTTCCGTCGTCCATCCACTGGCACGGCCTGCGGCACGACTACCGGTTCGACGGCGTACCCGGCCTGACCCAGGAGGCCGTTCCACCCGGTGGATCCTTCGAATACACGGTTCACTTTCCGGATGCGGGGCTGTTCTGGTACCATCCGCATCATCGGGAGGACATCCAGCAGGAACTTGGCCTGTACGGCAACATGCTGGTGAACGTGCCGGAATCCGACGCCGAGCCCATGCGCACGGAAGTCATCGTGCTCGATGATCTTGCGCTGGCAGATGGCGGCACAGACAACACGGTCGTGCCCTTTGGCACAGAGTCGACGAACTACGCCTTCATGGGGCGGTTCGGCACCGTGCCGCTCATAAACGGCGAGCCGGAAATCACCCTCACGGCCCGCACCGATGAGCGCGTTCGGCTGCTGGTCACCAATGTCTCGAATACTCGCACGTGGAATGTAAGCGTGGAGGGCCACGCTCTGGCTGTCGTCGGCTCCGACTTGGGACTGTATGCAGCGCCAGTCTGGGAGGAAAGCATGGCCATTGCGCCCGCTGAGCGGTATACCGCGGACCTGGAGGCGGCGGCCCCCGGCCGATATGCCATCACGAATCGCATCCAGTCCATTGATCATACGGAGGGCCGCTTCTTTCCCGAAGTCGACACGCTGGGGTGGCTCGTAGTGGAGGGTGCCGCGGCCGCCAAACGGGATCAGTCCGGCCTGACACCGGCCATGACCGCACAGCGCACCGCTCGCGACCGCGCCAGCGTCGACAGCGCCGCTATGGATTCCGTCGCCGCAATGGTCCCGGCCGAGCCCTCCCACGAAATCGAGCTGTTCATCCGGACGCGCAATCTGCCGCCGCTCGTGGACTGGCTGCTCAAGGCCGATCAGTCCTATTTCCACCCGGTGGAATGGTCGGGCACCATGCCCATGATGAATTGGAGCGCATCGGCCGGTGAAGTGGAATGGGTCATGCGCGAAGCGTCGACCGGCCGCGAGAACATGGCCATCCAGTGGCGTTTCGAACGGGGCACCGTGCATCGCATCCGCATCCACAACCTGCGGGATACCCCTCACGCCATGCAGCATCCCATCCATCTGCACGGCCAGCGCTTCCTCGTCCTGTCCTACAACGGCCGCGCGGTGGAGCACAGGGTCTGGAAGGATACGGTCCTCATTCCGGCGGGCATGACGGCCGACATCGCGGTGGAATTCACCAACCCCGGGCGATGGATGATGCACTGCCACATCGCCGAACATCTGGAGACGGGCATGATGGCGGGATTTATTGTAGAATAGGGTCGATGCCCACCCGAACCCAACGACGATGATTTTGATGATGCGCTCTCCGGTCACCCTTCGCATTCCGCTCCTGGCATTCCTCCTGTCGATGCTCCTGGCCAGCTCGGCGGTGGCCCAGCGACCGCAGGCCGTCCAACAGTATGTGGCATCCGATGCGCCGCTCATGGCCATTGAAAACGTGACGGTCCTGGATGGGACCGGTGCGCAAGCGCAATCCGGGGTGACCGTGGTCATCCGGGACGGCAAGATTGCCGCCATCGGGTCGAATGTCGACGTGCCGGCAGGCGCCGAGCGGGTTGACGGCTCCGGCAAGACGCTCATGCCGGGCATGATCGGCATGCACAACCACACGTTCTATACCACGTCGCAGCGGCGCATCCAGCTGGATTTCACGGCGCCGTTGCTGTATCTGGCATCGGGTGTCACCACCATCCGGACGACGGGCAGTTATGCGCCGTACTCCGAACTCGAACTGAAGCATTCCATCGAGCGGGGGCGTCAGGTGGGGCCGCGGATGTTCGTGACGGGTCCGTATCTGACCGGCGGCGAGGGCTATACGTACATGACGCGCGTCGGCAACGCCGAGGATGCGCGCCGCGTGGTCCGCTACTGGGCGGAGGAAGGCGTGGACTGGTTCAAGGCCTACACGCTGATTTCCCGGGAGGAACTCGCAGCAGCCATCGATGAAGCCCACAAGCATGGCGTGAAAGTGACGGGCCACCTGTGTTCGGTGTCTTTCCGCGAGGCCGTGGCGCTGGGCATCGACAACCTGGAGCATGGCTTCTTCACGAACACGGATTACGACGCGGATCGGGCGCCGGACTCCTGCCCGAATGACTTCCGGGAGAGCCTGGTGGCCATGGACCTGGACAGCGACGACATCCAGGCGACCTTCCGTGAAATGAACGAGGCGGGTGTCGGCATGACCTCCACGCTGGCCGTCTACGAGATGTACGTGCCGAATCGTCCGCCGCTTGAGCAGCGCGTGCTGAACGCCATGTCCACGGAGACGCAGCAGGAATACCTGCAGACCCGCGCCAACATCGCCGATCAGAATTCGGCGTTGTGGCGGGAGCTGTTCGCCAAGAGCCTGGCCTACGAAAAGGCGTTCGTGGAGGCCGGTGGACTGTTGGCTTCGGGCGTGGATCCGACGGGATACGGTGGTGCCCTGCCCGGCTACGGCGACCAGCGCAATTTCGAACTCCTGCATGAGGCCGGATTCACCACGCCCGAAGTGGTACAGATCATGACGCTGAATGGCGCGCGGATCCTGGGCATTGCCGACGAGACCGGCTCAGTGGAAGTGGGCAAGACGGCCGACCTCGTGCTCATTGACGGCGACTTGACGACCGACCCGGCGTCCATCCGGAACGTCGAATGGGTATTCCGCGACGGGGTGGCCTTCGACTCGGCCCTCATGATCGAGGCCGTGGAGGGTCAGGTGGGGATTCGGTAGGTCGCGCGGGCCTGGCTTGGTCCGGATTTTTCTAGAGCATCCCCAGGATTCCGGCGCGGATCATGGCTACGGCGATGGCAGCCAGGAACAGGCTGGCCACCTTGGCCACGGCCTTTGCAGCGCCGTTTCCAAGCTTTTTCAGCAGAGCCGGACCGAACCAGTAACCGAATGCGACGAGAGTCAGGTTGGCCAGGAGGGAGGCCAGCGTCGGCATGTAGCCGAATGACGACTGGCTGACCAGGATGGTCGTGATGGCGGCCGGGCCGATGGTCAGCGGGATGCCGATGGGCACGATGCCCTGGGTCGAGTCCTGGATTTCTTCGTCCTCGGCGTCGGGCGCACGGCGGCGCATGTCACCGAAGATGAGGTCCGTGATGCTGAGCACCAACAGGATGATGCCTCCACCGACCCGCAGGTCATTGACGGTAATGCCAAGGGTGCGGAAAATCACATCGCCTGCAAAAAGAATGACCGTCGCGACAACAAAAGCCGTGGAAAGGGCTTGAAGTATGAGTTTGTGGCGGGCCGACTCCGAGAGCCCGTCCGTCATGCCAATGAACAGGGGGAGGACTCCCGGCAGGTTCATGGCCACGAACAGAGGCAGGAATGATTCGATATAGGGCGTCAAAGCAACAACGGATTCAGGGTGAGGCCAAACAGGTCTTGACCCTTCTGGTGGCCGGTCTGTTCCTTGCGGGGTGTGCCCCGCCCGCCGAAGATACCGTGGAGACCGCGGAAGTGCTGGTTTTCGAGCGCCTGGGCATGGGGCATTCCGGTACCGTGCGGGATACCGTGGAGGCGATAGCCCGGTCTGCGGCCGAATGGGAGACGCTGCAGCAGGCCGTGCGTCCCATGGAGCCCTTCCGGGAGGTGGATTTCACCCAGTACATGGTGGCACTTGTGGCCGTCCCGACCGAATCGGGCGGATACATCGTGGAAGTCGAGTCGGTCGAGGATCTGGATGGTGAAATCCAGGTTTCCTACGTCCTGAACACGCCGCAGTCCGATTGCGTCACATTGGCGGCCGAGGCCATGCCATTCCAGGCGGTCGTGGTCCGGCGCGCCGAGGGCGAGGTCCGGTTCACACGCCGGATAGCGCGGTACTCCTGCGAATTGTAGGGCGATAGGCCTCGATCAACGGACCGTAATGGGCACCGCCGTCGAGCGCCCGGCATATTCCACGCGCAGGATATAGGCACCCTGCGCCACGTTCCCCGGCCGTTGCACCGGAATCCGGTGGGAGCCGGTCTGGAGTACCATCGGGCCGGCGAGTGCCGCCACAGTCCGGCCGAGCATGTCCACCAGCGAAATCCGGACGGGTCCGGCCGCATCCAACTCCAGCGCTACGCGGGCATGGGATTGCATGGGGTTCGGATACACCGACGTCACCCGGAACGACCCCGGCAACGCATCCCGTCCGCCGGTCCCATGGCCTGCGACATTCGTGGCCACACTGCTGTCGAACATGCTCATGGCCGGGTATGCCCCATCGAACAACGCATCCACCTCACCCTGCTGCATGCCAAGCCAGTCACGCAAGACGCCTCCGTACACCGACCTGAAGTCCGTCTCCGCCACCATGTTGCCCGTATCGTCCACCGTGCCGAGGTCGGGCGCAGAGCCCAGGATTTCCCCGGTCATGTGGCCACCGAAAACGAACATGGGGGCCGACGTGCCATGGTCGGTGCCGCTGGAGCCGTTCTGGGCAATCCGGCGACCGAATTCCGAGAAGGTCACGCCACACACGCGGTCCAGCAGACCGTCCGACCCCAGGTCCGCGACAAAGGCGTTGACCGCATCGCCGAGCCACCGCAGCAGCGTGGAATGGGTGCCCAACTGATTCGCGTGGGTATCGAATCCGCCCATCGTGACGTGGTAAATCTTCGATCCCAGGTTGCCGCGGATGAGTCGCGCCACGGTGGCCAGGTCGCGACCCAGCCCGGAACCCGGGTAGGACACCATGTTGCTGCCCTCGACGTGTGCATCCTTGATGGATGCCGCGTATACGAATGAATCGTTGGAGACCCGGCGCACGAAAGAGGCCTCCGCCCCGAACGGCGTGTCGGGCACGTCGTCTTCATCATACAACGTCCCGGTGGAGGTCAGCCTATCGAGCAGACTCAGATTCGGGAAGGTGACGCCCAGGTTGGAATGCGTACCCTGGAACAGGAGGGGCGTGGATCCCCCTATCTGGAGTCCGACCGGGCCATCCGCACCCACCTCGTGGTAATCCGGATAGACGCCTTCCAGGAAACGCCCGGACCAGCCCGTGTTTTCCAGCGCGTTCGCATCCTTGCCTGACAGCCAGACATCGGTGGACATGAAATGCGACAGCTCGGGCGACGCGTATCCCACATTCTGGATGATGTTCATCTTTCCGTCACCCAGTAGCGCCTCGAACGGCGCCAGCGACGGATGCAGGCCCAGATCGGCCGTAACAGGTACCACCTGTGACTCCGTTATACGGAGCTGTGGCCGTGCCTGGTGGTAGAGGTCGTTCGAGAAAGGAATGACCGTGTTCAGGCCGTCATTGCCGCCGGACAGCTGGATGAGCACCAGGATCCGGTCGCTTTCGTTGCCGGCCAACGCCCGGAGAAGGGCGTTCGGGGCCGAAGCATACACAGAGGTGCCGCCGACGCCCACGGCCACTCCGGCACCTGCGAGGGCGAGTCCTTTCACGAACTGGCGACGCGACCACGCCGCATGGGCCATGCCGTGCAGGGCCCCATCTTCCAGTCGACTTCCGGAATGATTGCACATATCAGCTCAACTGGTATTCTGGAAACTGCGAGAGGGCGACGAAATAATTCCGGACGAACGCCCAGGCGAACGGTCCCTCCGGCGACCATTCATACCACGGGGTCGGTCCCAGGAAGAGTTTCACCAGATTCATTCGCCAGGCCGGACCGTTCAACAGGTCGTCGGGCAGCGGGCTGTTCACGAGGTCGCCGGCAAAGGGGGTGTCGATTTCCGGGATGGATACGTGCTCGAGCGGCACGGCAAACATCGACTCCGCCAGGTTCAGGGCGAAGGAGACGGCCGGATGCGTGGAGCCGGGCTCCAGGTAGGCCGGAATGAGGTCGGCCCAGTTCATGTCGACCGTATCCATATCGGCGAGGCGCGCGTCGGCGTTCCATCGCGACGGCAGGGATTCGGTGGACAGCCACTGATGATGCCCCGGCCAACCCGCGACGTTGGGCGGGGAGAGCAGGGTCTGTCCCAGGCTGTCCACTGCCGAGACCAGGGATTCCAGTTTTTCATCCGCCACCGTTCCGGCCCTCCAGGAAATCCCCATCGTCAGGAATTCCAGAGGGCTCTTGATCCTGGCCCCGACGAACCGCTCGTCGAAGAAGGCCGTGGACGTCAACAGGGCGCGCAGCACAGGTTTGATCTGGAAGTCCGCGGCAAGCCACTCGGCGGCCAGGGACTGGGCGGTGTCCGTCTCCGGTTCGTCGTAAATGAACTCCCGGATGAAGGTTTGGGCCAGGAACCAGGCTACGGCCTCGGGCCGATGTTCGAATATCAGATCGGCAATGTTGTCCTGGTCGAAATTGCCCGTCTGTCCCAGGAACGTCTTCTGCCCGGCATCGAACCGGTTGGTTTGCTTCCGGGATGTCCAGGTTGTTCGTACATCCATGACCCAGCCGGTAAAGGCCCGGGCGGCGTCCACGATATCCGCCTGGGTATAGTTCGGGGACCCGTCGGCACCCAACGGACCCATGGTGAACAATTCGAGCAGTTCCCGCGCGTAGTTCTCGTTCGGAGCTCCGGACCGGTTGAAGCGGCCGTCCAGGTAGTACAACATGGAGCCGTCCTTGGCCATGCTGCGGACGAGGGCCTTGAAGTTGCCCAGACTGGACAGGGTCAGGAGCAAGAGGTATTGATGCGCAAGTGCGCCGTACCGGTACTTGCGGATGTCCGTCACGAAATGGTTGTGCCACAGCACGGTCATGCGCGACCGGAGCGTGCCCGAGAGCAGATCACGTACCCACTTCTGCCGGATTTCCTCGGCGTAGTACTCATTGTCGCGCAGGAACGCCCGGACGTCGTCGTCCGGCGCGCCGACAGGCGGATACTGGCGCTGAAGCCAATATGGATTGGGGATCAGGGCCGTCATGACCGGCTCGGCCAGCCATTCGTCAACAACGTCCGCCGCCGTTCGTCCCGTCATGGCCCGGATACGGGCTTCATCCGAGGAAAAACAGGCGCGTCGCAGCAGATGAGCCGCTTGGGTCCGTGTCAGCGGGGATTCGAGTGGTGTCAGCATGGACCGTGCTTGTGCTTGCAAGGACGGTCATATAAGTGCCACTTCCCGGAAAGGTCCCCGGGGCAGGCGGTTTCACCCCGGGTCTGCAGACTCAGGCCAGCGTCGGCTTCAAGACCGGTTCATCCGACTCGACCACGCCGTCGCGCAGGCGGACAATCCTGCGTGCGTGCTGGGCGATGTCCTCCTCATGGGTCACCACCAGCAGGGTGTTGCCGCGCTGGTGGAGCTCCTCGAACAGGTTCATGATTTCGACGCCGGTCTTGGAGTCGAGGTTGCCGGTCGGCTCGTCCGCCAGCAGGATGGCCGGGTTGTTCACCAGTGCGCGGGCCACGGCCACGCGTTGACGCTGCCCGCCCGACAGCTCGTTGGGCTTGTGGTCCATGCGGTCGCCCAGGCCCACACTTTCGAGTGCGGCCCGCGCCATGTCCCGCCGTTCGGACCGGCCAATGCCGGAATAGATGAGCGGCAATTCCACGTTCTGGAGGCAATTCACGCGAGGAAGCAGGTTGAACGTCTGGAAGACGAATCCGATTTCCCGGTTTCGCACGGCGGCGAGCTCATCGTCATCCAGGTCGCCGACACTCGTTCCGTTCAGCACGTAGGAACCGCTGGTCGGGGTGTCCAGGCATCCGATGATGTTCATCATGGTCGACTTGCCGGAGCCCGACGGTCCCATGATGGCCACGTACTCGTTCGGCTGGATTTCCAGCGTGGCGCCGTCCAGGGCGCGCACGATCTGGCTGCCCATCTTGTACACCTTGTGGACGTCGGTCAGCGAAATGATGGAACGCATATCAGGCCCGCTCAATTGGCCGCCATGTTCGGGCCACGGCGTGTGTTCGGTGAGGACTCCTCCACGAGGTCATCCGGACCCAGCGTCCGCGAAACGGCGCTGTAGGGACCGGTAATGACTTTGTCACCGCTGGAAAGACCCGAAATGATCACGATGTGGGTATCGTCGGCAATGCCGGTTTCGACCTCGACCATCCGGGCACGCGTCCCGTCCATGACGAACACCACGCGGCGGATGTCTTCTTCCTGCATCCCGGCACGCCCAGGCATCTGGTCGCCCGACGCGTCATTCTCGGCGTTCGCCGTGCTGTCGGCCGAAGCTCCCCGTGCCTTCTCGCGCGCAATGGCCGCGAAGTCACGTACCGTCACCGCCTGGATGGGTACGGCAATCGCACCATCCACGGTGTGCGTGAAGATGTCGACCGTGCCGCTCATCCCCGGCCGGAAATTCGGCGTTTCGGCGTTCACGTTCGTTTCGTCGTCGGCAATCGCGCCGTCCCGGGCGGACTGGTCAAACGCCGTGTTGTGGGCGGCCAGGATGCGGATCTTGACCGGGAAGTTGGTGATCTGCTCCTGCGTACCTGCACCCATCGTACGGGCGGAGTTGGCGATTTCCGTAACCACGCCCTTGAACGAGCGGTTCGGATACGCATCGATTTCAATGGAAGCGGTGTCACCGAGGGCCACGTTCACGACGTCGTTCTCGTTCACGTCCACATCCAGTTCCATCTGGTCGAGTCGCGCCACGCGCATCATTTCCGTGCCCGTCATCTGGGTCGTTCCCACGACGCGCTCGCCGAACTCGACCAGGAGCGTGGAAATCGTCCCGTCCATGGGGGCATGGATGGATGTCTTGGACAGGTTCTCCTTCATTTCCCGAAGCCGGGCCTCGGTAATCTGGACATTGAACTGGGCCGCTTCATGGTTGGCTTTGGCCGTTTCATACCGATTGACCGCTGCTTCCAGGTCGGCATCGGAGATGGCACCGGTCTTGTGGAGCTCCCGCTGGCGATTCAGGGCGCTTTCAGCCGTCAGCAGGTCGGCACGACGGGCCGATTCCGATGCCTTCGCCTGCAGCACGGACGCTTCGGACTGCTCCACCTGGGCCTGGTAGAAATCAGGTTTGATGCGGGCCAGCAGCTGGCCACGGGAAACCTGGTCGCCTTCCTTGACGGGAAGTGCAATGATCTCACCGCTCACGTCCGGGCTGATGATGACCTCGATTTCCGGCTGGGCCTTGCCCGATGCGGTCACCGTCTGCGTGACCCGACGGATTTCGGCCTCAGCCGTTTCAACCTTGATGGTCACCTCCTTCGATCCGAACAGTCCGGTCGATTTTCCGATGACGATGACGCCCACCAGGACGACGGCAATGATGCCGACCGTAATGAGGAGCTTGCGGGTTGCGTTTTTCTGCTTGGCCATTGGGGGGTGTGTCGGGTGCTTGGCTTGGGACCGGTCCGGACGCCAGACTCAGTCGAAGAGGGACTGGCTCGGATCGAGGTTGCCTTGGTAGTAATTCAGGAGGCGTTCCTGGAAGTGGAACTGGAACACCGCCTGCACGCGCTGGCTGGCGGCGTTCGTGTAGGCCGACTGGGCCTGGGTGAGTTCAACCAACGTGGCATCGGACAGGTTGTAGCGCTCCTGGACCACGCGGAGGGCCTGTCCCGCGGACGTCATCTGCTTTTCGGTGACATCCAGGCGTTTGGCGGCGGTCAGGTAGTCCTGATAGGCCTGACGGACTTCGAGGGCCACGTTCTGCTGGGCATTCTCAAGATCCAGCTGGGCATTCGCGAACTGGACCTTGCTGCGCTCAATGTTTGTCCTGGTATTGAAGCGGTTGAAGATGGGAATATTCAGCGACAGACCAATCCGTTCGCTCCGGTTGTTCTCGAACTGTTCGCTGAAGGTGAACAATTCCCGACGGGCGGATGACCAGCTCGTGCCAATGCTTCCACTCAGGTTCAGGCTGGGCAGGTAACCTGCGCGGGCAATCCGGATGCCCTGGGCGGCCGATTCGATGTTCATTTCCTGCGAACGCAGGTCGGGACGGAGTTCGAAGGCCGTCCGCAGCATGGTTTCAGCGTTCAATGGGCGCACGACGGTGTCAATTTCGTCGACCGACGGCGTTTCAAACGCATATTCGCCGAGCGGATCCAGTTGCATGACCTGGATGAGCCGCGTCTGGGCCAGCTGATAGTTGCTCTCGGCCGTCAGCAGCTGGGCTTCGCTGTTCGCGAGGGTGGCCTGCTGCTGGTACAGGTCCGAGATCGGCCGCGTGCCAACGTTCACGAACTCCTGGATCTGGTCCAGCGAGCGCTGCTGCGCGGCCACGTCCTCCTCCCGGACCCGGATGTTCTCGCGGGCGACAATGACGTTCAGATACGACTGGATGACGTTGAAGACCACCGTCTGCTTCGTGCGCTCGAACGCGAATTCCTGGCCTTCCAACTGGGCCTCGGCGGAGCGCACACCGGCGACGTCGGCGAACCCGTTGAACAGGTTGATACCGGAACTGGCGTTGAAGCTCATTCCGTCGGTGATGGTGTTCCGCTGCTGGAAGGTGGTGTTGTCAATGAACAGACCGTAGTTCCGGCTGCCGGATGTGCTCAAATTCAGGTTCGGCAGGAAGTCGGCCTTTTCCGACGTCACGGTCAGTGCCTGTACATCCAGGTTGTTCTGGGCGCGCAGGATGCTGACGTTGTTCTCCAGGGCAATGGCCACGGCCTCATCGAAACTGATGGTCCGGGCTTGTTGCGCCTGGGCCGAGGAGGGGAGCAGGATTGCCAGTGCAATCAGGAAGGCGGACGGGAAACGGGTGACGGAACGTCGGGTCATGATGGTGGACATGGAGGTTGAACCTGTCATCGGATGGAATTGTCGCAGATTGGACGCGCCCGGGGGTCTGTACATTCCGCTCGATCCTTACGGGGGCACAGGGGTCGGGTTGCGTGGCGGATGCTACATTGGGTGTCTTCCCGGGCTTGTTCGTCAAACATTGATATCAAGATGCGTGTACTTCTGTATTTGTTGCTGTTTTTGATGGTGGGGTGTTTTCCGGCTTCGCCCGATGGGCCGGAGGGCTCGGCGACGAATGGCGCCGATGCGCGGACGATTGTGCTCGTCCGCCACGCCGAAAAGTGTGAAATGCAGGGAGATGATCCTGAATTGAGCCCGGACGGACAGGCGAGGGCCGCCGACCTGGCGCGTGTCGTTGGGCGGCTGGGCGTGGACCGCATTTATTCGACGCCGTTCAAGCGGACCCTGGACACGGTGCGGCCGTTGGCCGACTCGCTCGGGCTGTCGATTGTGGATGCGCCGGTCGGCGCCGGCAACGTGGAGGCGCTTCGGGACATGCTCCGGGCCGATGCGTCGCAGGTCATTCTGGTATCCGGACACAGCAATACCATTCCGCACGTGGTCAACTGGTTGACGGGTTCCTCGTTCAGTGACCTGGATGAGTATGATTACGACCGGATGTACGTGGTCCGGTTGCCGCAGGAGGGACCTGGTGAACTGCTTGAATTTCAGTACGGGGCGCCGTCGTCCCGGACGCCGGGGTGCTGATCCTGGCGGGATGAACCGTAGCTGACGCCGTCAATCAAGGCATATACCAGTTCGCCTGTCCACGTGGTTCGCTTGGCGGACAGGTCCAGGATGGCAGGCGTCCGCCGGCTTTCGTAGCGATACAGACCCAGGCCCGGCGCAAAAAGGCTGGTGACATTCCCGCTCTCCCCGTTCTGGTTGGACCAGTAGTTTTCGTACACGCCGATGTACGGTGCCGGGAATACGGAGTCGGAAATGACGACCGAGGTCGTGCCGGTTTCCTGTTCAACGTCGGCGGCCAGGAATGGAGACTGGAACGCGCAATCCACGCGGTTCAGGGGGTTGGTACCGACGAAAAAGGGGTCGTTGCCGTCGGTGCGGAGCCGGCATGTGGTCCGGCGGAGGGCCACTCCGTCATCGTAGATGTCCACATGGACCCGATAGTCGGTGAAGCCGTCCGGTGCCGGCAGGCGGTCGGAAACCGAGAACCGGAGCGCCGTCGGGGACAGTCGCTTGCCGTCTGCCTGATGATCGACGGTGTATTCCCACACGTTTCCTTCCTGAAGGGCGAGGTAGTCGGCTGGTCGGGGCGCCGACTGCGCGCACAGGGTGCCCGCCGTGCACAGCAGCAGGACGTGCAGGATGAGCGGGCGGTGTACATGCTGGAGCATGTGAGGCAGGGGTTGCATGCGGAGGATGGGCCTGTACGGGATGGAGGGGGGAGGGGTTACGCGTCGCTTCGCTCCGCGTTAGCCCAGGGGGGCTCCGCACCCACGAAAGCCCGTGCGGCTCACGTTGTTCGCCGCTGTGGGCTTTTTCGTTCGCTACTCTTTCGAGCAAGCTCGATTCGTGCGAACGAAAAAGCCCAGCACGCTTCGCGTGCCGGGCTTTCGTGGGTGCGGAGGGGGAGGGATTCGAACCCTCGATACCCGCAAAGGTATGCCGGTTTTCAAGACCGGTGCATTCAACCGCTCTGCCACCCCTCCGATTGTGCGGCGATTGGACGGCAGAGCCGGGATCCTGTTCCGGCAGCGGGCCAAAGGATCTACTTCATGAGCACCATGCTCCGCGTCACGGCATGCCCTGCCGTCTCCAGTCGGTACAGGTACATGCCGCTCGGCATGGCGGAGGCATCCCAGGTGATGGCGTGGTCTCCTGCGGACCGGAATCCGCTGTCAAGCACATCAACCTGCCGACCGAGCAGGTCATGGACGGTGAGGCGAATTTCCTGGGACTCCTGGAGTGTGTAGCCAATCCGGGTGGACGGGTTGAACGGGTTGGGGACGTTCTGCGAAAGCACAAAGGTGACCGGCGCTTCGGGGTTCTCGACGTCGACCGAGCCTGCGTCTGACCACTCGATCCGAACGCGCGAAACCTCGTTCATGCCGCTGCCAAGATCCATGGAAAGCGTGGATTGGGCGATTTTTCGCGCATCGGTTTGCAGGATGTATTGCTCGCTCCCGAATTCAACCCAGCCCGTGCCGTCCCAGATCTGAAGACTCATCCGGCTCGGCAATCCGTTGAGTTCGTGGCTCGTTACGTATTCGGTAAACGTACGGCCTGTCGGGACCCAGGCGGAGCCGTCCCACTCTTCCGTGATGGTCGTTTCATCAATGATGTAGAACGTATTGACCTGATAGGATGCATTCCTGTCAATCCGGAGCTCGTTGACCCAATCCGTGCCGTCCCAGTTCTGCGAGATCAATTCGGGAAGCCGGATGGCATAGAGCATGCCCTCCAGTTCCGAGGACTCGTCCAGCAAGCGCTCGAACTCCCGGTGCAGGTAGAACAGCGAGAGGCCCGGATAGATGGTGCGTTCGGCGTTCATCCACGCGGTTCCATTCGGTCGCTCCGTCGTCTCGATCACGGAGTTGTCGACTTCCACATACGCGAATCGCTCCCGTGGTGTCCATTGGCCGAGCCACTGGTCCGTCTGCCCGGCCACGACCAGGTCGTTCTCGACAACGTAGGTAGTCTGCTCGACATCGACCCATCCGCCGGCACCATCCGGTGCCTGCACGAGGATCCGGGTGAACACACTGCCGGAGCCTTCATAGAGGGTCCGCTCGAAGGGACGCCAATCCGTGGCATTCCATTCGAATACGGTCTCGCTGGCCAGCGAACCGTCCAAACCGTAGGTGAAGTCGTAGCGCATGAACGGCTGCCATTCTCCGATGACGTCCCCGACCCAGACGTCTTCGTACCGAACCGCCAGCTGGCCGGCTTGGTACTCGTTCCGGGTACGGGTCTCGTTGATCCAGTTCAGGTTGTCTTCGAAGAGGGTGATTTTTTCGGCCGATCGGAAGACGGCGGTCGTCTGCATGGCTTTCATGAGCGGAGAAGCAGTGACAGGTGGGGTTGCCTGCCTGGCTGCGGCTGATCCTGCGCCTGCGATGAGCAGGACCAGAAGGATCACAGCCGCTGCCGTGAGTCCGTAGTTTTTCATTTTTGAAGTTGGATGGTTTGATTCCGAAATCGGGATGCGATCAACGCACTCCGAATCTTACCACGACTGTCCCGCACCACGCATGGCCATTAATAGCCATTTTTGTTGTTCACTTCAGGAACAGGAGGGCCAGTCCTTTCCGCGTGTTGACACCCAGTTTTTCGTAGATGTTTGCGGTGTGCCGGCGGGCCGTGTGGGGACTCATGAACAGGCGTTCGGCTATACCAGCGTTTGACAATCCTTCTGCCAGCAACAACGCAACTTCTGCTTCGCGACGGGAGAGACCGAATTTGTCGCGAAGGGTGTCGGCGTCCGGCAGGGTGACCCCGACCCTTGAGACCAGGATCATGACCGAGGCATCGCCTCCGAAGGCACCTGGAGGCAGCAGCGTGCCTTTCAATTCATAGGTGGCCGACGCCGTCGTCAGTTTCCGCATGCCGGGGACATGCCCGGGCCGTCGCCCCGGAAAAACCAGGGGGTGCAGGGAGTTCGCAATGCTGCGCGCTGCGCCGATGACGGATTCATGGTCGGGATCCAACCCGCAAAGCTGAACAAAGGACGCGTTCCGGTGGATTTCCCGCCGGTCCGCACCATATACGACGACGGCATCGGACAATTCATCCAGGGACGCGCGCTGGGCATCGAATCGTATGAGGGACTCCAACCCGGCTTTCAATTGTGGCAGCAAGGTCTGCAGCAGCATCTGCGTGTGTTCGCCGAACCGGGCCTGATCCTTGCGCTTGAACAGGATCCAGACCAGGACATCACCGAACGCGACGTCGGGTGACAATCCAACGAAATCGCGAATACCCCGCGCAGCCAACACGTCGCTGATCATGGGAGAATCATGCATCCGGTAGCCGACCCCACCGATCATTTTTGCATTGGAAGCCCAGGAAAACGACTCCATGGTCGACTTGCGACGCATCCGCTGCCACAGGTCCACGACCGGATCACTCACGAGAATCCCGTTCGGCGTGTACTCGGTGATGAAGTTCTCCACGCCCTGCGCCAGGTCCGGGTCTTCCTCGCTCAGGAAGAGTCGGTTGCCGGTCGGCAGCAAGGAGATGCTTTCATCCCCACCCACCAGGTCGCGTACCGCTTCATTGACCTGTTTGCGCCACGTGTCGGCCGTCTCTGCCTCCAGAGGAGCGAGCATGGCCCGCGTGGCCCGCTCGTATCGCCGAATATCATCCGCCGACAGCCAGAGACTCATCGATGTGGACAGGCGGGGCGCCTGTGTCGGAGTTCGCTACGCGTCCAGGAACGCCCGGAGGAGCGCGGCGCCGGGGTCGGCGCTCTTCTCCGGATGGAATTGGACCGCGTGGAAATTGTCCCGTCGCATGCCCGACGAAAACGGAATCCCGTATTCGGTTTCGGCCACGGTCAGGGGACCGGTTTCAGCATAATAGGAATGTACGAAATACATGTACGGTTCGGCCTCTTCACCCGTGAATACACCTTTTCCGTCGTGCCGGACACGATTCCACCCGATCTGGGGGACCTTCAGTGCGGCGTGGGTGCCATCGGGTCGCGGCGCGCCGGGAAGATTATTGAACTTGCGTACCCGGTGCGGAAAAACCCCCAGGCAGGTCGTGTCGTTCTCTTCCGAATGCTCGCACAGGAGTTGGAGCCCGAGGCAGATGCCCAGAACCGGCTGCGTCAACGACCGGATGACCTCATCCAGGCCCCGTTCCCGGAGATAGGACATGGACGAGCGGGCTTCCCCGACGCCCGGGAAGATGACGCGGTCCGCGGCGCGCAGCTCGTCCGCGTCGTCCGTCAGCAACGGCTCCACCCCGAGGCGGCGGAGGGCAAACTCGACGCTGCGGACGTTTCCGGCATTGTATCG
Source organism: Rhodothermales bacterium (assembly GCA_040221055.1). Taxonomy (NCBI): domain Bacteria; kingdom Pseudomonadati; phylum Rhodothermota; class Rhodothermia; order Rhodothermales; species Rhodothermales bacterium. Next base: position 101,287 of record JAVJVN010000022.1, read on the forward strand.
GACAATGGCGATGGACATCAGAGGGCCCCCTTCGTGCTGGGCAGGGCGTTCGAACCCGTGCGGCGGACGGCATCCCCGAGGGCGCGGGCAAACGCCTTGAACACCGATTCAATGACGTGGTGCTCGTTGTCGCCCGACGCCTGGATGTTCAGGTTCATGGCCGCCGCGTCGCTCAGGGACTTGAAGAAATGCTCGAACATTTCGGTCGGCACGTCGCCAATCCGTTCGCGCTCGAACGGCACATTCCAGACCAGCCAGGCACGCCCTGAGAGGTCCAGGGCGACCGACGCGAGCGCATCGTCCATCGGGGCCGTGAATCCGTAGCGGCCAATGCCGCGCTTGTCGCCGAGCGCTCGGTGGAGGGCCTGGCCGAGCACGATCGCCGTATCCTCCATGGTGTGATGCTCGTCGATGTGCAGGTCGCCGTCGCAGCGGATGGTCAAATCGATGCCGCTGTGCCGGGCAATCTGGTCCAGCATGTGATCCAGGAAGGCGAGTCCGCTCTCCGTGTGTGCCCGACCGGCGCCGTCGAGATCCACATGGACCAGGATGTCGGTCTCGGCGGTCGTGCGGCGCACGAAGCCCGTGCGATTCGGTGTTTCGATGGATTCTCCGGCGTTCCGGCGATCGGCATCCAACTGGATGGCATCCGTGCGCACACTCACGGCGCGGCCGTGTCCGGAGAGATGTTCGGCTTCCGCCATGGTGACGACGTGTGGCCCGAGGCGTCCGAGGCCCGCCTGGCTGGCCTGCTGGAAGGTGATCTTGCGAACGAAGGAATCGAGCGATACGCCGGACCACGCGCGGGCGGCGCCGCCGGTCGGCAGGGTGTGGTTCGTTCCCGATGCGTAATCGCCGAGTGATTCCGGCGTCCAGGGACCCACGAATACGCTGCCGGCGTGGCGGATGCGTGCTGCCACGAACTCGGGGCTCCGCGTGAGGACGATGAGATGCTCCGGTGCGTAGGCGTCCGAAAGGGCGAGGGCCTCGTCCAGGGTGTCCACCACCACGAGCGTGCTGCCCTTCAGCGCAGCACGGGCCGTGTCGGCGCGGGGCAAGTCGGCCAATTGCCGCTCGATTTCGGTCTGGAGTTCGGCCACGATGGCGTCGCCGACCGATACCACGAACACGTGACTGTCTGCGCCGTGCTCGGCCTGGGCCAGCATGTCGGCGGCCACGAATACCGGATTGGACGTTTCGTCCACCAGGATGGCCACTTCCGTGGGGCCCGCCGGCAGGTCCGTCGCAATGCCTTCGGCGGCAACGAGTTGCTTGGCCGCCGTCACGTACCGATTACCCGGGCCGAAAATCTTGTCCACGCGCGGCACGGTATCGGTGCCGTAGGCGAGGGCCGCGATCGCCTGGGCACCCCCGACGGCGCAGACGTGGGTGACCCCCGCCACGTTGGCGGCGTGCAGGATGGCGGGATGGATGGTGCCATCCTCACGGGGCGGGGTGCACAGGACGATTTCTTCGCAGCCCGCAATCCGGGCCGGGATGGCCAGCATGAGGACCGTGGAGAAGAGCGGTGCGGTGCCGCCCGGCACGTAAATGCCCACGCGTTCAATGGGTACCGAGCGCCGCCACACGCGCACGCCTTTGGTGGTTTCCAGTTCGATGGTGCCCTCGGCCTGTGCGGCGTGGAAGGCGTGGATGTTGCGTTCGGCCACCGCGATGGCGGCCACCAGATCGTCGTTCAGCTCGGCGGTCGCGCGGGCAGCCAGGAAGGGGTCCACGCGGACGTCCGCAACGTCCACGCCGTCAAACCGGTTCGTGTACTCGCGCACGGCGGCATCGCCCCGGCGGCGGACGTCGTCCAGGATGGGCCGGACCGCCTGGAGTGCATCGGCCAGATCGCCGCCCGGACGACGGACGAGTTCGGGCCACGTGTTGCGTGCCGGATTGATGACCACGTTCAGGGGCATCGTATCAAACGTATTGTCTTCAGCCATGTCACTGCACCATTTTTTCGATCGGCGTGACGAGCATCCCTTCGGCGCCCGCCGCCTTGAGTTGTTCAATCACGTCCCAGAACTGGTGGTCCGTGATGACCGAATGCACGCTGCTCCATCCGGGCTCGGCGAGGGGCATGACGGTGGGGGACTTCATGCCCGGGAGGATGGCCGTGACGTCCGCAATCCGGTCGTTCGGCACGTTCATGAGGATGTAGCGGAACTTGCGCGCCGTCTGGACAGATTTTATCCGGAAGCGGAGCTGCGCAATCAGGGCGAGCTGCTCGGGGGTCAGGTTGCGGTGCCCGAACAGCACGGCTTCCGACTGCATGATGACCTCGACTTCCTTCAGGCCGTTGCTGATGAGCGTGCTTCCCGAGGAGACCAGATCGCAGATCCCGTCGGCCAGGCCGATTCCCGGTGCGATTTCCACGCTGCCGCTGATTTCGTGGATGGAGGCGTCGACGCCCTCTTTTGCCAACCACCGGCCGAGCAGGCCCGGGTAGGAGGTGGCCAAATGCCGTCCGGCCAGGTCCGCCGGCCCGGTGTAGGGCTCGGCCTTCGGGATGGCAATGGACAGCCGGCATTTGCCGAAGCCGAGGTTTTCGAGCACGTCCACGTCCCGCGTGCCCTCGAACAACACGTTCTCGCCCACAATCCCGATGTCGGCCACGCCGTCGGCCACGTATCCCGGAATGTCGTCGTCGCGCAGGAACAGCAGTTCCATGTCGAAATGCTCGGCGACGGCGCGCAGTTTGCGGTCGGGACGGCTGACTTTAATGCCGCAGGCGGCCAGCAAATCCATGGACGCATCGGACAGGCGGCCGGACTTCTGGATGGCCAGGCGTAGGGTGGAGGGTCGCTCAGCAGCGGGGCGTTTCGGGGTCATGGTCTTGGCTTTGGAAAATAAAAAAAGGCATCCCGGTACGAACGACCGGAATGCCTTCACACTGGACCGTGTGGGCGCTACAGGTCGCTTGGGGTCGGACGGCTATGATGATGGAAGTGCAGCATGGGCGTATGAACGTCGCAAGGGGGCCGGAAGGATCCGCGCATCATGAACTCTTCAACTGTACTTTTGCTTCCATGTCGACCGATTTCCATCAACATGTGGCGTGGACTTCCCACGCGCCGCTCGGCCTGCACGTGGACCGGGCCGAGGGGCCGTACATCTGGCTCAAGGACGGTCGCCGGATCCTGGATTTCATCAGTGGTATTGCGGTTTCATCGCTCGGCCACCGGCATCCCCGCGTGGTGGAGGCCATCAAGCGGCAGGTGGACCGGCACCTGCACGTCATGGTCTATGGCGAGTTCATCCAGGATGCGCAGGCGGATTTTGCCGGCTTGCTGGCGAGCGTCCTGCCGGGCGATTTGTCCGTGGCCTATTTCACGATGTCGGGCACGGAGGCCAATGAGGGCGCGCTGAAACTGGCCAAGAAGGCCACCGGCCGGCGGCGGCTCGTTGCGTTTACCGATTCCTACCATGGCGATACGCACGGTTCGTTGTCCGTCACGGGTCGCGCGGTATACCGGGACCCGTTCCTGCCGTTGCTGCCGGACGTGACGTTCCTGCCGTTCGGGGACCTGGACGCGTTGGATGCGATTGATGCGTCCGTCGCCGCGGTCATCACCGAGCCCATCCAGGGGGAGGGGGGTATCAATGTCCCGTCCACTGCATGGCACCAGCGCCTTCGGATGCGCTGCACAGAGGTCGGCGCGCTGCTGATCTTCGACGAAATCCAGACGGGGTTCGGGCGCACGGGTACGCTCTTCGCGTGCGAACAATTCGGCGTCGTGCCGGACATCATGACGCTGGCAAAGGCCATGGCCGGGGGCATGCCGCTCGGCGCTTTCGTGAGCCGTCCGGACATCATGTCGGTACTGCGTGACAATCCGCCGCTGAGCCATGTCACCACATTCGGCGGCCACCCGGTGTCCTGCGCCGCCGCCCATGCCGCACTGAAGGTGCTGTTGGAGGAGCGGCTGCACGAGCGGGCGGCCGGGATCGAGGCGCGTGTCCGCGCGGCGCTCGATGTACCCCCGGTGGTGGAAATCCGGGGGATGGGCGCCATGCTCGGGATGGTGCTGCCCGACGCGGCCTTCACCGAACGCGTCGTGGGGCGCTGCCTGGAGCAGGGTGTCCTGCTGGGCTGGACCCTGCATTCCAACGCGCTGGTCCGGTTGGCTCCCCCGCTCACCATTCCGTGGGAGGTCCTGGATGAGGGCTTGGCGGTCATCCGGGCGGCGGTTGTGGAATCCGGTGCGTGAGACCGGCCTGAAAACACGTCGGGGGGGCCCCCCCAGGGGGCAGCCCCCCCCCCCCCGAGTAACACGACCCAAGAACACACACCCTCTTCAAGACCACGAACAACGCCATGAAAAACTTCTTCGCTCTCGCCTTCGCCCTGACCTTCGCCTTCGCCGCCACGACCGCTTCCGCGCAGTCCAACACGGCCACGCAGAATGTGTCCATCAACGTCGC